>DASUAS010000446.1:0-9006 GCA_035763625.1 Acidimicrobiia bacterium | reverse complement strand
CAGCAGGACGGCGGTCTCGCGCTCAACGCCCTGCGGACGGCCCGCTCCGAGGCACTTGCCTCTGCTGGTGTGCCGTAGTGGCACACCAGCAACGCCAAATCGGTGGATGGGTCAGCGGATGTCGGTGGCGAAGACGACGATGACGCCGACGCCGAGGACGAGGCGGTAGATCACGAACGGCAGGAACGAGTGGGTGCGCACGTAGCGCAGCAGGAACCAGATGGCGAAGAACCCGCTCACCATCGAGGCGACGATCCCCCAGAAGAACGCGCCGCCGAAGCCCGGCGGGATGCCTCCGTCTCGGAACATCTCGGTGCCCTTGTAGAGCGCGGCGCCGCCCGTGATCGGGATGCTCATCAGGAACGAGAGCTTCGCCGCCGACGCCCGATCGAACCGCAGCCACCGGCCCATCGAGATCGTTGCCCCCGAACGCGAGACGCCCGGTGCGAGCGCCAGTGCTTGCGCCAGGCCCATCCACACCGCGTCGTGAGTGTGGAACTCCTCGGTCGGGCGCGCGCCGGCGAGGCCGTCGGCCCACTGCAGCACCAGCGCGAACAGGATCAGGTTGATCCCGATGAGGATCGGGTCGCCGAGGTTGTCCTCGATCACGCTGGTGAACAGCGCGCCGACGATCGCGCCCGGGATGGCGGTGAGCAGGAGCAACCACGCCAGCCGCTCGTCGACGGTCGTGATCGACCGGGTGCGCAGCGAGTGCCACGCCGCCACGACGTACGACCACACCTCGTGGCGGAAGTAGGCGAGCACCGCGACCAGCGTGCCGACGTGGAGCGCGACGTCGAACGTCTTGTTGAGCGCGTCGTTGGACGTGAGCTCGGTCCACCCGAACAGCTCGGGGACGATGATCAGGTGTCCGCTCGACGAGATCGGCAGGAACTCCGACAGGCCTTGGACGATCCCGAGGATGATCGCGTGCAGCACCGACAAGCCGCCGATGCTAGAGGCGTGGTCGGTTCCGGTCGCGACTACGGGCGCGCCGCGTCTTCGGGGGGTACGAGCGCGAGCGTGACGACGCCGTTCGCCTCGGCGTCGGCGAGTGCGGCGGCCTGGTCGGGATCGACGAGCACGGTCACGCCCGCGCTCCCGGAACGCCCGGCGCCCGCGCCACCGTGCCGGTCGGTGCCCAACACGGTCACGCCCGCGGCAACCACGATCGTGCCGCCGTCGTCGGCCGTGCTCGACGGGTCGTAGGTCGCGAGCACGTCGACCGCGGCACCGGCGCGCGGCATGAGCGCGTCGGTGACGACGACCCGCATCGCGCGCATCCCCCGCGGGACGACGCCGTCGAGACCGGTGCGGCGGCGCGGCGCGACGCTCCGGCGCGCGAGGTACGTGCCGTCGAGCACCGGCACTGCGACGACCCGCCCCACGAGTGCGCCGCGATCGGTGGCCACCTCGGGGGGCAGCTGCGAGCGGTGCACCGAACGGGTCGCCAGGTCGTCGGTGCCGAGCACCCGGCCGACTGGGAGGTCACGGGCGGCGACGACCGCGTCGACTTCGGGACCGAGGTCGGCGGCCCGGCGGTGCAGCGCGGCCAGGTCGCCGGCGACGACCGCGGCGGTCACGACGGCGACGACGGCTGCCGCACCCCAGAGCGCCAGGGCACGCGGAGAGCGTCGGGGCATGACGGGTCCTTCCCGGGATCGTCCACGCGGCGGCACGCCGCGGGACGGGATCAGGGGGAAGGCGGGGAAGGAGGGCTCGGGCGCCGCTGCGCCGGGTCGGAGCCTACGACGACTTGGCGCCCGACGCCGACGACTCCGACGACTTCTTCGTGTCGGAACCGGAGGACTTCGAGCCGTTGGACCTGGACGACGAGGACGAGTCGGACTTCGAGCTGTCCGACTTCGTGCTCGACTCGGAGGTCGACGAGTCCGACTTGCCCGAGTCGGGCTTGTTCGAGCTGCCGTTCGAGCGCTTGCCACCGCTGCGGCTGTCGTTCTTGTAGAAGCCCGAGCCCTTCAGCACGATCCCCACGGGCTGGAACACCTTGGCGACCTTGCCCCCGCAGCCCGGGTGCTTCTTCAAGGGGTCGTCCGAGAACGATTGGTAGAGCTCGAACTCGTCACCGCACTTGGCGCACTCATAGACGTAGGTGGGCATCGCGACCTCTCGGGAATGGCGTCGAGCACGAGTTAGCACTCGATCGACGCGACTGCCAACCGTATCGCACCTTCCTGGTATTCCTCCAGGATCCCCCGCGGCGACGCGCGCCGCCGACCACGACGGTGGGACGACGACGGGCGCTGCAGGTGCGGTCGCACCCCGGTTCGCAGTTGAATGGACGGGCGATGAACACCGGCGTCGAGGTGGCACTTCTGGTGCCCGTGGCCTACCTGCTCGGGACCTTCCCGAGCGCCACGCTCGTGGCGCGTCGCCGGGGCGTCGACATCACCGCCGAGGGTTCGGGCAACCCGGGCGCATCCAACACCTTCCGGCTGCTGGGCTGGAAGGCAGGCGCGTTCGTCTTCGCCTTGGATCTCCTCAAGGGGGTGCTGGCGGCCCTCGCGGGCCTCGCGGTCGACGGCCACCGCGGCGCCTACATCCTCGGTGTCGCCGCCATCCTCGGGCACGTGCTGCCCGCGACCCGGAGGTTCAAGGGCGGTCGAGGCGTCGCCACCGGCGCGGGCGTGATGCTCGTGATCTTCCCGGCGCTCACGTTGGCGATGAGCGCGCTGTGGGTCGTCCTCGCTCGGCTCACGCACAAGGCGTCGATCGCATCCATCACCGTCGCCGTCATCTTCCCGATCGCGGTCGCGCTCGCGGGTCACGAGGCGGGCGACATCATCGTGATCTCGGTGTTGGCGTTGCTCGTCGTCGCTCGCCATCTCTCCAACGTGCGCCGGCTGGTGAAGGGCGAGGAGCTGGGGCTCGACGCGCAGTCGCAACGTGACGAACCGCCCGACGTCGGCGACGAACGCGCCGCGAGTTGACGGGTAGCGTCGAGCGCGTGGGCACCGACGCGCAGCAGAAGCTGAAGAAGGCAGTCATCCCCGCGGCCGGGCTCGGCACGCGCTTCCTCCCGGCGACGAAGAGCCAGCCCAAGGAGATGCTGCCGGTCGTCGACAAGCCTTCCATCCAGTACGTCGTCGAGGAGGCGGTGGCCGCCGGGCTCACCGACATCCTGATCATCACCGGCCGTGGGAAGCGCGCCATCGAGGACCACTTCGACCGCAACTTCGAGCTCGAGTACTCGCTGGCGCAGTCCGCGAAGCACGATCTCCTCGCCGAGGTGCAGGACATCAACGAGCTCGCCGACATCCACTACATCCGCCAGCGCGATCCGCTCGGGCTCGGTCACGCGGTGAGCGTCGCGCGTGAGCACGTCGGCGAGGAGCCGTTCGCGGTGATCCTCGGCGACGACATCATGGTCGACGACGGTCAGCTGCTGCGCTCGATGATCGCGGTGCACGAACGCGAGCGGGCGTCGTGCCTGGCGCTGCTCGAGGTGGCGCGCGACGCGATCTCCGCGTACGGGTGCGCGGAGACCGACGACCTCGGCGACGGCCTCCGGCGCGTGCGCGACGTGGTGGAGAAGCCGCGACCGGAGGACGCGAAGTCGAACCTCGCGGTGATCGGCCGCTACGTGTTCACGCCGGGGATCTTCGACGCGCTCGAACGCATCACTCCCGGCGTGGGTGGCGAGCTGCAGCTCACCGACGCCATCGAGCTGCTGATCCAGACCGAGGCCGTCTACGGACGCGTGTTCGCGCACGGGCGTTACGACATCGGCCAGAAGCTCGACTTCCTGCGGGCCAACATCGAGCTCGCGCTCGATCGCCCCGATCTCGGTCCCGATCTCGCCGACTACCTGCGCGCGCTCGTGCGCGACCGGCTGTCGTGATCTCGCCGTCATGATCTCGCTGGCCGACGTCCAGGCCACGATCTTCGCCGCGGTCTCGCCGCTCGAACCCGTCGAGGTTTCGGTGCTCGATGCGCTCGGCCTCGTGCTCGCCGAGCGGGTGGTCGCGCCCGAGGCCGTCCCGCCGTTCGCGAACACGGCGATGGACGGCTATGCCGTCCGCGCCGCCGACACGACGGGCGCGGCCGAAGGCTCGCCGGTGCGTCTGCGCGTGGTCGGCGAGCTCGCCGCCGGGCACGCCCCTACGGTCGCGGTCGACGCGGGCGAAGCGATCCGGATCATGACCGGCGCGCCGATGCCCGAGGGCGCGGACGCGATCGTGATGGTCGAGCGCAGCGAACGCGACGCCGGCGGCGAAGACGGTGACGGCGTGCTGCTCACGCTCGCGGTCGAACCCGGTCTCCACGTCCGGCGCGCCGGTGGCGACCTCGAGGCCGGAGACGTCGTGTTCGAGCCCGGCACGGTGCTCACCGCGGCCCGCATCGGTGTGCTCGCCACCGTCGGTGCTCGCCGCGTGTGGGTGCACCCGCGCGTGCGTGTCGGGGTGCTCTCCACTGGCGACGAACTGGTCGAGTCCGGCCCGCTCGCGCCGGGCAAGATCCGCGACTCCAACCGGCCGATGCTGCTCGCGCAGCTGGTCGACGCCGGCGTCGAGCCGATCGACCTGGGCGCCGCGCACGACGATGCCGACGCGATGACGCGCACCCTCCGCGATGCGGTCGCGCGCTGCGACGCGGTCATCACCAGCGGGGGAGTGTCGGTCGGTGACTTCGACTACGTGAGCGACGCGCTCGCACGCATCGCCAGTGACGACGCGTCCGGCGCATCGCGCGTCGACTGGTACCAGGTCGCGATCAAGCCGGCGAAGCCGCTGTGCGTCGCCATGCTTGCCGGTACGCCGGTGTTCGGCCTGCCTGGCAACCCCGTGTCGTCGTTCGTGAGCTTCGAGCTCTTCGCCCGACCCGCGCTGCGCATGATGATGGGACACGAGCATCCGTTCCGTCGCGAGGTGCTCGCGACCGCCGCGGAGCCGATGCGCCGGCGGATCGACGGCAAGCTCCACCTCGACCGGGTCGTGGTCGACGTGGTCGATGGCGCCTACGTGGCCACCGGCGTCCGTTCGCAGGAGAGCAATGCGCTCGCCGCGAGCGCGGCTGCCAACGCGTTCGCGCTCCTTCCCGACGGCGAAGGCGTCGACGCCGGCGATCCCGTCACCGTCATGCTCCTGGAGTGAAGAGAGAGTGCCGGGGGTCGATGCCCCCGGCACTCATCTCCCAGCCCGCCCCGAGACGAGCCACGCCGCCCCCACGTGCGCGCGGCTCGCCGGACCGGACGATTCAGCCCGTCTGCACGGTGCAGCCCCCGGGGAGGTCGGGGTGCACATCCGCGGGGACCCTGGCCACGAACAGCGATGACGTCTGAACGTCGCCGTTCGTCGCGATCCCGCTGTTGCACTCCACGACCGCCGTGTGTGACGGTGCTTCGTCGGTCGCCGCCGTGGTCGCGGGAAAGCCGCAGCTCGAGAGGCCGAGTGCTGCGGCGCCGAGCGCCACGGAACCGACCAGGAGTCGCCAACGCGGTCCACGGATCTTCTGCTCACGAATCGCCATCTCTGGTGTCCCTTCCGGGAACTCGCAACCGGCCCGCCCCCGACGGTCGTCGGGCGTGGGGCCGGTTTCGCTCTGGCTCCCCGCAGACTCAAGCGACCAATTCGGCGCCTGCGGATCGATGCCTCCCCTAGATGGTGGCTGTGTTGCTCAGATCCCTGGTGCTTGTGGTGTCTCCTCGGTGGGTTCCCAGCCCCGCTACAAGCAGTGGCCATGAAACCACACAGAGTGGTATTCCGTCAACTCGACCCTGAGGGAATGTGGCGCAGGTCGCATACCCTGGCGGGGTGGAGCCGCTGATCGATCCCTTCGGACGCCGGGTCACCGACCTCCGCGTGTCGATCACCGACCGCTGCAATTTCCGCTGCACCTACTGCATGCCCCAGGAGGGCATGCCCTGGCTGGAGCGTGACGCGCTGCTCACCTACGAGGAGCAGGCCCGGATCGTGCGCGTCGGCGTGGAGCGGTTCGGCTTCGACGCCGTGCGCATCACCGGCGGGGAGCCCACCGTCCGCGCACACCTGCCTCGTCTGATCGCCATGATCGCTCCGCTCGGGATCGACATCGCCATGACCACCAACGGCGTGAAGCTCCCCGAGATGGCCCACGACCTGGCCGACGCGGGGCTGCGGCGCATCAACGTGTCGCTCGACTCCCTGCACCCCGAGGTGTTCCGCGAGCTCACCCGTCGTGACGAGCTGCCGCGCGTGATCGCAGGCATCGACGCCGCGCTCGACGCCGGGCTGGCCCCGGTGAAGGTGAACTGCGTCGTGATGCGCGGGGTGAACGACAACGAGGTCGTCGACCTCGCCGCCTTCGGGCGCGAACGGGGCGTCGGCGTGCGCTTCATCGAATTCATGCCCCTCGACGCCGACGGCCGGTGGAGTCGCGACCGCGTGGTCCCTGCCCACGAGATCCTCGAACGCATCGACGCGGTGTTCCCGCTCGAGCACCTCCCGGTCGCCGGGGCCCACCACGGTGAGCACGTCGAGCCGGCGGAGCGGTTCCGCTACGCCGACGGCATCGGCGACGTCGGCGTGATCGCCAGCGTCACCGAACCGTTCTGCGAGCAGTGCGACCGCATCCGGATGACCGCCGAGGGCAAGTTGCGGACCTGCCTGTTCGCGCTCGAGGAGTTCGACCTTCGTGCCATCCTGCGCCGCGACGACCTCCACCACGGAACAGCTGACGACGAGCTCGACGACCGCCTCGCCGACGAGATCATCCGGGCCGTCGGCACGAAGTGGGCCGGCCACCGGATCGGCCAGGTCGACTTCGTGCGGCCGGATCGCTCGATGAGCCAGATCGGTGGCTGAGCCGACGCTCCACCGTCGTTCGCTCCGCTCACCCCGTCCCCGAGCCGGATCTCGCCCGGGCGTTCGGACCTTCGAGGGTCGGCGTTCGCAGGGAGCCACGTAGACTTCGCGACCATGTCGGCCTCGGAGTTCACGCACCTCGACCCGCTGGGCCGTGCCCGCATGGTCGACGTCACCGCCAAGGACGCGACACACCGCCGCGCCGTCGCCCGCTGCCGGGTGCACATGGAGGCCGACACCGCGGCGAAGATCGCCTCCGGTGCCATCAGCAAGGGCGACGTGCTGGCGGTGGCCCGCGTCGCCGGCATCCAGGCCGCCAAGCAGACCCCCAACCTCCTGCCGCTGTGCCACCCGCTGCTGGTGGGCTCGGTCTACGTGAACTTCCGCATCGAGCACGAGCACGTCGAGGTGGAGGCGCAGGTCGACACCGTCGACCGCACGGGCGTGGAGATGGAGGCGCTCACCGCCTGCTCGGTCGCGGCCCTCACGATCTACGACATGTGCAAGTCGATCGACCGGAGCATGACCATCGGCGAGCTGGCGCTCTGGGAGAAGACGGGCGGGCGCTCGGGCACGTACCGACGGCCCGGCGCCGACCTCGACGACCTCGACCTCTGATCATCCGCGGTCCGGCCCGAGCCGCCGTTCGGGTCGCCTCGACGCCCGCCGGATCGCTTCGCTAAGGTGCCAACGGCCGCGAAGCGGGCGGTCAGATGGCTGGGTCCCCAACGACGGGGAAACAGCCGGTTACATTCATTGCACGGGCGGCACAACGGGGGCGTTTGCCTTGACGATTGCGGTCATCCTGGTTCTCGGAATCCTCTGGGTCGCGGTGTTGGTGCCGCCGATCCTCCGGGCTCGTGGTCAGCAGAGCCGCACCGACTCGGTCGGCGACTTCCACCACAAGCTGCGGTCGCTGGGCCAGGCCAACGGCCACCGCAGCCGGCCGCGGCGCACCACCGCGTCGAGCCCGATCTTCGTGCCGAGCAGCACCGGACCCGCCAGCATGAGCGCGCAGCAGAAGCGTCGTCGCGACGTGCTCTTCGTGCTCCTCGGACTGGTCGCGTTCACCTTCTTCCTGGCGGTGCTGACCCGCTCGATGGCCTTCGTCGCGCTGCAGGTCGTCGCCGACGTCGCGCTCGCCGGTTACGTGTACCTGCTGCTCCAGTACAAGCAGCGGGCCCAGGGCCAGCGCTCGAAGGTGCGCTACCTCGGCGCCGAGTACCGCGAGCCCGCGCCGTACGCCAACGGTCGGTACACCAGCGAGTCGAACACCCCGCGGCTCGTGCCGCTGCGCCAGACGGCGTCCCACTGACCGACGCAACCGACGCGACCGACGCGGCGGGGGTGACGTTGGAGCCTCCGGGTCAGATCGCCGCCGCGGGAGAGACGGCCCGCGCCGTCCTCGAGGAGAAGCACGCGGCACGCGAGGTCACGCTGTCCGCGTCGCGCCGGGCGATCCGCTCGTGCGCGTCGGCGATCCGAGCCGTCCACCGGCGGGAGTTCCGCGAAGCGCGGGCGCTGATCGCGGAATCCGCCGCCTACCTCACCGAGGCCGAGCACGCGCTGGGTCCGCACGCCGACGTGCGCTACGGCGGCTTCCTCAACGACGCCAAGAAGGAGTTCGCGGAGGCCAACCTCACGCTGGCGTTCGTCGAGGACAACCGGCTGCCGACGGCGGCGGAGCTCGGCGTCGACGTGCAGCCCTACCTCAATGGCATGGCGGAGGCGGCGAGCGAGCTCCGGCGCCAGGTGCTCGACTGCCTCCGGCGTGACGAGGGCCCGGAGGCCGAGCGACTGCTCGCGCTGATGGACGAGGTCTACGGGATGCTCGTCACCGTCGACTACCCCGATGCGCTCACCGGCGGCCTGCGCCGATCGACCGACGCGCTGCGTGCGGTGCTCGAACGCACCCGGGGCGACGTGACCACCGCGATCGTGGCCGCGCGACTGCAGGGAGCCATCGAGGGGCGCGGTGGTACGCTGCCGGGTCCCGCGGGGGTGTAGCTCAGCCCGGTAGAGCGCTACGTTCGCAACGTAGAAGTCGTGGGTTCAAGTCCCATCACCTCCACTCACTCACTGCGGTGTCGCGAGACATCGTGGACGGACGTCGTCGACGCGGTCGTGTCGGACGCGGGAGTGGATCTGCTCCGGGCCGGTGGGTGTCGCTGTGGGTCGGGCGGTGGAGATCGTGGTGGGTGTG
>DASUAS010000445.1:0-12413 GCA_035763625.1 Acidimicrobiia bacterium | reverse complement strand
GAGTGAGGATGGAGCTCATCCGGACGGTCAGCGAGCTGCGCGCCCGGCTCGATCCCGAGCGTGCCGCCGGTCGCACGATCGGCATGGTCGGCACGAGCGGCGGCATGCACCAGGGCCACCAGTCGCTGATCCGGCGCGCCGCCGCCGAGAACGACGTCACCGCGCTCTACTGGGGCGGCGCGCCCGACGACCTCGGGTGGCGGTCGAGCACGACCTTCTCGTACGACCGCGACGCCGGGCACGACTGGCCGCTCGCCGAAGCGGCGGGCTGCGAGATCCTCTTCGCGCCCGCGGGCGACGTGTTGTTCCCCCGGGCGCCGGCGACGACGGTGACGCTGCCGTCGTTCTCCAAAGGCTTCTCCCAGCTCGAGGACCCCGCGCACCTCGACCTCATCGCGCTGGCGATGTGCAAGCTCTGGAACATGTTCGGTCCGTGCCGCAACTACTTCGGCGAGAAGGACTGGCAGCAGCTGGTGATGTTCGTGCGCCTCGCCGAGGATCTCGAGTTCCCGGTCGACGTGCTCGGCTGCCCGACCGTCCGCGAGGACGACGGCGTGGCGGTCTCGAGCCGCAACTCGCAGCTCACGCCGGAGCAGCGGGAGGCGGCGCCGGTCCTCTACCGCGCGTTGTGCGCGACCCGCGACGCGGCCCTCGCCGGCACGACCACTGCGGCGAAGATCGAGCAGGTGTTCACCGACGCGGTCGGCGACGACGCCGCGATCCAGTACTTCGCGGTGGTCGACGGGCCCACCATGACCCCGCTCGACGACCTCGCCGGCTCGGTGCGCATCCTGGCGTCGATCGCGCTGGGCGAGACGCGCCTCCTCGACAACATCGGCATCGAGCTCGCGGACTCCTGACGTGTCGCCGCGCCCGCGCCGCCCGCAGGACGACGTGCTGCAGGCGACGCTCGACGTCATCGCCGAGCAGGGGGTCATGGGCATCAGCGTCGACACCGTCGCCACCCGGTCGGGGGTGAGCAAGGCGACGATCTACCGCCACTGGGGTTCGCGGGCGCGCTTGATCCACGCCGCCATCTCCTCGCTGCAGCCCACGACGGTCGAGCCCGACACCGGCTCGCTCCGCGACGACCTCGTCCGCCTGCTCACCCAGCTCGTCGAGTACTTCGACACGCCGACGGTGGCACGCGTGTTCCCGTCGTTCCTCGACGCCGCCGTGCGCGACGCCGAGCTCGCCGAGCTGCGCCAGGAGACGCTGCGCGTGGGTCGAGCCAGCTTCGAGCGCGTCGTGCAGCTGGGCATCGCCCGGGGCGAGCTCGCCGACGACGTCGACGTGCACCTGGTCGCCGACTTCGCCCGCGCGCCGATCATCTACCGGCGCGTCGTCGCGCAGGTGCCGGTGCGAGTCGACGAGGTGGAGCCGATCGTCGACGCGGTGCTCGCCGCGTTCACGGCCGTGCCTGCGGTCGCGATGCCCGAGCGCACGAACGGGTGACACCTCTGGGACCCGCGAGCGGTGCTGTCCCTCGAACGGCGCTCCTGGCAGGCCCTGCAGGAGAAAGGACGTCGACGGCGCGCTCGCGCTCACCGACGACCACCGCAACCGACGACCAACGCAAGGGCGTGTTCGGTCCCGAGCTCCCGGTCGCCGACGACGCGACCGCGCAGGAGAAGCTCCTGACCTACTCCGGGCGCGATCCCGGCTGAACCTCGACGCGTTCGGCGATCGCTGCGAACGTCGCGCGCGCGCCGGCCCAGCCTCGGCCCTGCGCGTCGTCCCAGCTCGACACCTCCGACGCGGCCCACGTGGCCCAACGTTCCACCAACTCGTGGAAGTCGGCCACGAACCGCATGGTGATCGCGCCCTGCGACATGCGGTCGGGGAACGGAGCGTCGCCTGCGAGCCAGACGCCCGCCAGGGTGGCGAGCTCGCGTTGCGCGTCGACCGCCTGGTCGCGTGCCGCCGCGAGCGCGGCGAGCAGGTCGTCGACGCGACCATGGTCGGCGAAGAAGGCGCGCAGCACGACTTCCGCCTCGAGCACCGGCGGCGCCGGCTCGGTGCCGAGCCACGCCGCCAGTTCCGAGCGCCCCTCCGCGGTGATCGCGTAGGTCGTGCTGGCGCGGCGGCCGGTGTAGGCGATGGTGGTCGTGGCCAGCCCCGCCTCGGTCAGCCGCTTCGCTTCCGCGTAGAGCTGGCGCTCGGCCCGAGGGAAGAAGAACCGCAGGCTGCGCTTGGTCTGCTGCGCCAACTCGTAGGTCGTCCAGTCGTCGACCGCGAGGAGTCCGAGCAGGGCGTACGACGTCGGCGTGAGCTTCATGGCGCCTCCGAGCGGCGGGAACCGGTTGACAGATAATACTGCGGAGTGCAGTATCAGCGAATACTGCACCGCGCAGTATGACCCGCCGAACCGGAGGAAGCACCGTGACCGCCACCGTCCCACCTGCCCCACAGTCCGCCGACGACCGTCTGCTCTGGAGCTTCAACATGCTCATGGACGTGAAGGCCACCGCCGAGGACACGGGCGGCACGCTGAGCGTCATCGACAGCTGGCTCACGCCCGCGGCCAACCCGCCGCTGCACGTCCACCACGGTGCGGACGAGGCGTTCCTCCTCCTCGAAGGCGAGGTCGCCTTCTTCCTCGGTGACGGCACCACCGAGACCGTCGTCGCCCGCGCGGGCGACTTCGTCTTCGGGCCGCGTGGCGTGCCCCACCGCTTCGAGGTGCGCACCCCCGAGGCTCGCATGGTCGTGCTCGGCACGCCGGGCGGCGGCGAGCGGTTCTTCCGGGCACTCGGCGAGCCCGCGGCGGCGCGCGAGCTTCCGGTGCCCGCGGCGCCGGACGTCGAACGGGTCGTGCACGTCGCCGCCGAGCACGCGATCGACATCCTCCCGCCCCCCGCGTGATCAGCGGGTGAGGAGCGCGCTCACCCCCGCGCCACGCCGCAACGGCCTGATCGGCGCGGCGCGAGGGTGAGTCGCGTCAGCCGCCCCCGAGCAGGGTGCGGAGCAGCCCGTCGAGGCCGCCGCTCGGGACCGGGGGCGCCGGTGCCGCGGGTGGTGCGGTGGTGGTGGTCGGAGCCGGCGCGGGCGTCGCGGTGAGAAGCGGCGGCGGCGAGGCCGGGGGGAGCGCCAGGTGCTGGTCGATCGGCAGGGTGGTCGGACCGGTCGGCGCGCCGCCGATGGTCACCGAGCCGTGGAGGTCGACGGTCGCGAGCGGCGGGGCCGGAGGCGACGTCGGCTCCGCCGGTGCGGGCGCGGGGGCGGGCGCACCGTGCGGCGCGAAGCTGGCCACGAAGGTGTTGCCGGGACCCGACACGAACGCGGTGATCACCTGGGTCAGCAGCTGGCAGTCCTGGAAGTCGGGGATCGTGTAGGTGCTGGCGAACGTCCCGCCCGCGGCGGGGTTCACGACGCCCTGCATGCGCACGGTGACCGGTTCGGAGGTGGTGCAGTTGTCACCCACCAGGTTGATGTCGGTGCCGTGAGGCGTGAGCTTCGCCAGCCGCACGTTGAACGACGCAGTGGTGTCGACGTCGAACGTGGCGAGGTCGACGTGACCGGTGATCGGTCCGGCCGGCGCCATCACGAACGACGCGTCGGCGGCGGGGATGAGCCCGAAGAGGTTCAGCGTCACCGTCGCCGGCGGGAGGGTCAGCGTGCCCGTCTCCTCACCGGTGGCGAGGTCGATGGTGCCGTCGAACTGCCCGGGCGGCACCGTGATGTCGATGCCCGACTTGGCGAGGTGGGTGCGTGCGTACACGTCCTGGCTGAACGGGATCTTGGGATCGGCCGACGCCGCAGGGGCGAAGGCCACGAAGATCCCGCACGCGGCGAGCGCGATGGCACAGGCACGAGCGCCGCGTCGAATGGTCCGTGACATTGCAGTCCTCCGTTTGGATGTCTCCGGTTCGGATGCGCGAGCGCGCCGTCCCCCCTCTCTGCCGTCAACGTCGCTCGAGCGGTGCGGGATACGGCCCCGTGCGACTCCGCTCCGGTGCGATCCGCGGACCGTGGTTACGATGCTTGTACCGCGCCCAATTCCACGGGCCCGCAGGAGGTGCACCCCATGGCCACGCTCGCTGACACGGCTGCTTTCGACGAAGGCCTCCGGATCATCGACGCCGACACGCACTTCACCGAGCCCTACGACCTCTGGACCAGTCGTGCCCCCGAGGCGTACAAGGACCGCGTCCTGCACATCGAGCAGCGCGACGAAGGCCCGACGTGGGTCGTCGACGGCGTCGAGCTCGGGTTCGCGAAGGGCGGCGGTGTCGTCGCGCGCGACAAGAGCAAGATCCCGTTCCTCGACTCGATGGACAAGGGTCACGACTGGGTGCACCGCGGCGCGTGGGATCCCGAGGCGCGCCTGCAGGTGATGGACGAGTGCGGCATCGACGCGCAGGTGCTGTTCCCCAACGCGGTCGGGCTCGGCGGGGGCAACATCAACAACAACGTGCAGGACGAGACGCTGCGCATGTTGTGCATCGAGATCTACAACGACGCGATGGGCGAGCTGCAGGAGAAGTCGAACCTGCGCTTCCTCCCGATGCCGGTGATGCCGGCGTGGGACGTCGACCGATGCGTGAAGGAGACGCAGCGATGCGCCGCGAACGGGGCGCGCGGGATCAACATGACGTCGGACCCGCAAGATCTCGGTTCGCCCGATCTCGCGAACCGGGCGTGGGACCCGCTGTGGGAGGTGTGCGCCGACCTGCACCTCCCGGTCCACTTCCACATCGGTTCGAGCAACACCGCGATGGACTTCTACGGGAACTACTTCTGGGAGTCGCAGGACGAGTACGTGAAGCCCGCCATCGGCGGTTCCATGTTGTTCATCAACAACGCGCGCGTCGTGATCAACACCGTCTTCGCTGGGATCTTCGACCGCTTCCCCGAGCTGCAGATGGTGTCGGTGGAGAGCGGCATCGGCTGGATCCCGTTCATCCTCGAGACCATGGACTACGAGCTCTTCGAGAACGCACCGGCGCAGTACGACGCGCTCAGCCGGAAGCCGTCGGAGTACTTCCGCAGCAACTGGTACGCCACGTTCTGGTTCGAGCAGAACCAGGGCGACGTGCAGGGCCTCCTCGACAAGGTGGGCGAGGACCGCGTGCTGTTCGAGACCGACTTCCCCCACCCCACGTGCCTCTATCCCGCGCCCCTCGAGACCATGTCCGCGAAGATGAACACGCTCCGCCCCGAGACCCGGCGCCAGGTCATGGGCGAGAACGCCGCCCGCCTGTACCGCGTCTGACCGCGCTCGATCCTCACCGTCGCTTCACACAACGCTGACCGTCACCTCGATCGCACCGCCGACTCTGGGTGCAACCGGAGCACGGAGGCGACGACATGCGGTGGAACACGGTGAGGACGATGCGCTGGGTGCTCGTCGGCGTCGGCCTGGTGGCCGGGGTCGCGCTCCTGGCGGCCGGGGCGACCCTGATCGGCGTGGTCCTGGTGGTGCTGGCCGGCGTGCGGATCGCGATGCTCCTCGCCATGCAGCACCGGATGCACTCGTTCCGCGCGCTCGGTGAGACGGCCGGCGGTCGCGGCGAGCTCCTGCAACGGCTCGCCCGCAACGAGCTCGACGTCGCCGCCACCGCGATCGGGATCACCCCCGACGACCTGCGCCAGGCGGTCGAGAACGGGCGGACGATCTCGGCGGTGGCCGCCGACGAAGGGATCTCCTCGCACCAGGTCGTCGCCGCGGTGGTGCGCGACGCCAGTGCCAAGGTCGACCGCGCCGTCGCCGCCGGCAACGTCGCGCCGAACCGGGCGCGCTTCGTACGCAATCGACTGCCGCACTGGGCCGAGCGCTACGTGTTGAGCACGCCGGCGATGCTCGCGGGCACGCCCCGCACCTGAGACGCTCGTGCCGACTACGAGAAGCCGGTCTCGCGGACGGTGATGCTGAGCCGGCCGGCTGGCAGCCCGAGCCCCTCCGGCGCGGTGCCGGGGAACACCTTCGGGACGCCGTGGAACACGCGCCGCTGCTCGCGCCCGAAGACCAGCAGGTCGCCGCTGCGCAGCTCGAGGTCGAGGAACGGGCCGACGCGACGATCGACGTCGGCGAACCGGAACGTGCACGTGTCGCCGAGGCTGAGCGTCACCACCGGCGCGTCGGACGGTTCCTCGCCGTCCTGGTGGAGCCCGAGCTTGGCGCCGTCGGGATAGAGGTTCACGATCGCGGCGTCGGGAGCGAACGCGCGCGCTTCGGGACTGTCGGCGCCGTACGCGGTGGCCACCGCGTCGCGCGCGATCGCGAGGAGGCGCGGCGGCAGTGGCTTCACCGGCGCGCCGTCGGTGTCGTCGGCGGTGCGGCTGTACGCGTACGGGTACCAGTGCCATCCGAGGCAGACGGCCTGCACCGTCATGAGGTGACCGGCCGGCACGCGCGGACGTCGGAGCCCGGCCGGCGGGCGTGCCCACTCACGGAAGTCGGCCACCAGCGCGCGCTGGGCGACGACATCGAGCCAGTCGGGGACGAGCACGACGCCGGGCCGAGGTTCGAGCACGGTGCGCGCCGGTTCGGTGCCGAGGCCGAGCGCGAGCTGCCCGGCGGGCGCGGCGGCCACGTCGGCAACCGCGAGCGCGACCGGTTCGCCGCCGCGGCGGCTGGTCGGGCCGCGCATGCCCGGGGTGGTCCGCGCCGATCCCATCACACCAGTTTCGTCGACGACCGTGCCCGCCGCCCTCCGGAATCCGCCGGGGATGCCGGGCGGGGAGGGGTGCCGACCCGGGGGTGCCGATCGTCCGGTCGGTGTGCGACGGTGGTGGGAACGGCGCCGGCGACTGGAGCACGAGATGAGCGAGACCTGCACCCATCTGGACCAGGTGGCCGACGTCACGCCGAGCAGCAACGGCTGTGAGGACTGCCTCCGCATCGGTGGGCGTTGGATGCACCTCCGTCTGTGCATGAGCTGCGGGCACGTCGGGTGTTGCGACAACTCGCCGAACCGCCACGCCACCGCCCACTACCGCGAGTCCGGCCACCCGCTCATCGAGTCGTACGAACCGGGCGAGGACTGGTGGTGGTGCTACATCGACCAGGTCGACTTCCTCGTCGACGGGGCTCCGCGGTTCGCGCACGATTGACGTGCGCGCTCACGGCGACGCCGGTCACACGTCGTGACCGCGATTGCCCTCGGGCTCCGACCCGCCGTCATCGCTGATGAACGACAGCTTCCCGTCGACCTCGAGCACCGCGAAGCGCACCGTCGAGAGGTCCCCGATCCCCTGCTTGCGCGCCGCTTCGACGAGGTCGTCCTCGGTCATCCGCTCGCGGTGCAGCACCTCGGTGATGGCGTGCCCGTCGTGCATCACGAGCTCGGGCTTGCCTTCGAGCACCGCACGCGTCCGGCGGAAGCGGAACACCACGTACGACTGCGTCACGATGAGCAGCGCGATGGTCCCGATGGCGAGCACCGCCGCGGTGATCGACGTGTCGTTCTGGGTGACGCTCTGCTGGACCAGGTCGCCGATCACGAAGAGGAGCACGAGCTCGAATGCGGTCAGCTCCGCCAGCTCGCGCTTGCCGAGCGCGCGGAGCACCAACCACACGAACACGTAGATCAGCGCCGCTCGCACGATGACGTCCATGGTCCTCCTCAGGGTGCGAGGTTCGTGCGGAACTTCGCACGCGCGATGTGTCGACCCGACTCCCGCTCGAGCACCACGTAGCCGGACTGGCCGAAGTGCCGGCTCGACTGCACCTGGAGATCGACCGACACCACGAACGTCGGGTTGTGGGGCGTGTCGAACTGCCAGACCACGCTGGCGGGGTTGCCGCGTTCGGAGTCGGGCTGCGGGTTGACCGAGTTGACGTCGAAGAGGTCCAGGTAGTCGCGCGAGACCGCGAGGACGACCGGGCCGTCGAACCCGCCGGGGTCGTGGACGGTGATCTGGAACGGAGTGCTGAGCCCGGCGCGCGCGATCGACGCGTAGTGGACGGCGAGCACCTCACCGCCGCGCCCGCGTGCGGCGACCGAGCGGGAGTGCACACCGAACAGCCCGACCAGCCCCGCGATCACGACGAGCGCGAGGAGGGCGATGAAGGCCCGTCGGGCCCAGAGACCGGGCGTGCTCCGGCGATGGTCGACCGACACGTCCGCAGTGGTCGACCCGGCGCGTTCGCTCGCGGCTTCGAGTCGATCAGTCATAGGTACGACGAGCCTCTACCCCCGCCCCGGTGCGCAGAAACGGAGACGCGGGCCGCGCCCGATCACGGCCGGGGTTCGGACGCGCGGCGCCGATCGAGCGCGTCCTTCAGCACGCGCGCGAAGTCACCACCGTCGGCGCGGTGGCGACGACCGTGGTTGGTCGCGTGGAGCCGCCGGCGCGTCACCAGCCCGTCGACGAACCCGACACGGCATCCCGCGCTCACTGCTCGCGCGTACCAGTCGATGAACTCACCCACGTGGAGATCCTCACGTTGCGGACCGACACGCGCGACGACGTCGGCCCGAACGAGGAGCGCACTGGCGAGACGGCCCGTCGGAGAGGCCGCGTTGCGTCCCGTCGACGTGCTCTCGCCGAGCTCGGGACTGACGAACGGCTCCACCCCGCCGAACACGAGGTCCACGGTGGGATCGGCGCCGAAGACCTCCAGCTGGCGCGCCAGCTTGTCGCGCTCCCAGAGGTCGTCGGCGTCGAGGAGGGCGATGTACTCACCGCGTGCGAGCCGGATCCCCGCGTTGCGTGCCGCGCCGATGCCCGCGTGCCCTTGCCGCACGACCCGAACCGGCGCGCCGAAACGTCGAGCCAGCACCGCGGTGGCGTCGGAGGAACCGTCGTCGACGACGATCACCTCCAGCACCCGGTGCGTCTGCTGGACCGCGCTGCGAATCGCTTCGCGCACGTAGCGCTCCGCGTCGAAGGCCGGGATCACCACGCTGACCGTCGGCGAGTCGGGGACCCGCTCGTCGAGGGCACGCCAGGCCACGAGATCGCCGTCGACCTCGGCGTCGCGACGGCGGTCGAGCGACCGCTTCAGGACGCGCAGCATGCCGGGGTCGCGGGCGTCGAGCTCGCGGGTCATGTTGGTGGCGTGCAATCGGTAGATCAAAGTGATCTCGGGCACGATGGTGATGCGCAGCGAGGCCTCGCGGGCGCGCAGGAACCAGTCGACGTCTTCGCTGAACTGCATGCTCTCGTCGAACGGACCGATCCGGTCGAACGCGCGCCGGCGGTAGACGCCGCTACCGAGGTGTACGTGCATGACGGTCTTGGCGTCGACGTCCTCGAACTCGACGTCGGGGACTTCACCGCCGTCGACCGCGACGTACTGGATCCGGCCGAGCACGACGTCGAGCTGCGGGTCGCGCTCCAGACGACCGACCTGCATCGCGAGCTTGCCCGCCGGCCACAGGTCGTCGGCGTCGAGGAACGCGAGCAGCTCCGCGGAGGCCAGCTCGATGCCCGCGTTGCGCGCCGCGGCCGGGCCGCGGTTGGCCTGGCGCCGCGGGATCACGCGGTCGCCGAGCGCGGCGATCACCGCGGGTGTGTCGTCGGTCGAGCCGTCGTCGACGACGATGATCTCGACGCCGGGGAGCGCCTGCGCCTCGACGCTCGCCACCGCGTCGGGCAGGAACCTCCCCATGTTGAAGACGGGGATCACGACGCTCAGCGTCGCGACGCCGGTCCCGGTCACGGCGTCGTCACGGCGTCGTCAGCGTCGCCAGCACCGCGGCGAGCTCCTCGAGGTCGGTGCCGGCGTCGAGCCGGTGGCACGGCAGGGCCCGCACCAGCCGGGTGAGCTTGGCGAACACCTCGCGGCCGTACCCGGGCAGGTGGAACGACGTGGTGGGCGCGAGCGCCCGGAGCGCGGCCGCCGGCGAGGTCGGCTCGAGGCGACTCGCCGGTCGGCCGGTGACGCGAGGGACCACGATCGAGGTGAGCCGGAGCTCGGCCGCGAGGTGCTCGGGCCGGTGATCGTGCAGGAACACCATCGCCTTCTCGCGGTCGAGACGGTCGGCGTTGGCCACCAGCGGCACCAGCGCCGGGAACCGCTCGAGGTTGTCGGTGGCCAGCTTCGCGGTGCTGTAGAGGCTGTAGGCGGTGCACGCCTCGGTGTCGACGAGCACGTAGTCGTCACCGGCGTAGTCGAGCCCCGCTTCGAGCGCCGCCAGCGTCGTCGTCGACTTCCCGGCGCCGCTCTCCCCGGCCACGAGCACGCCCCGTCCGTGACGACCGACGCATCCGGCGTGCAGCGGCTGGAGCGAGGTCGGCACCGCCCACCAGTGCAGGATCGTCCGGAACGGGAAGCTCGACTCCCACCACGGCACGACGTCCGGCGCCGCGACCCAGTACACCGCGGCGCGTCGTTGTTCGTCGTAGAGGTTCAGGACGTCGACGCCCGGCTCGAACACGGTCCGGATGCGGTCGTCGTTGAAGCCGACGATCTCGCCCTTGGGACCGTGGTCGGCGCGGCTCCACGGGGGCGGTGGCATGCGCACGGCGGTGGTGGCGCTGTCGAAGCAGGACACGGTGAGCGCCACGTCCGCTCCCTCGATGCCGGCGGCGCGCACGTGCGCCAACGCCGGCAGCAGGCGACCCTCGAGCGCGGATCCGGCGAAGCGGAGCCGGACGCGCGTTCCCGCCACGTCAAGGTCGTGCTCGCGCACGCCCACCCGTGCGCCCGCGCGGGCGAACGCGGCGGTCGCAGCGTCGAAGAACTCCAGGGCGTCGAGGGTCGGGCGCGCCTCGGCTCGCCTGGCGATGGTCATCCGCGGTCGTGCGGTGCGGACCGGTCGGTGACGTCACCGGTCCGCGCCGGCCATCCGGTCTCGTCGACGTCGTGGATCGGATCGAGCAGGAGCAGATCCTCCATGTCGGAGTACACCGACATGCACGGCGGCGAGAACGGGACCGACGCTCGCGCGATCGGGGGCAGCGGATCGTCGGGCTCGGCGCGGGACGCGACGCCGATCAGCTCCTCGTCGAGCAGTCGAGCCGCGAACTCGGTGACCGCGTCCTCGACCACGCGGACGTCTGCTCCGTAGCGCTCGGCGAGGTGCGCGGCGACGTCGTGCAGGGGGTGGCCGCTCGTGAGCAGCTCCAGCGTCTCGGCGCCCATCAGGTCGATGCTGTAGTAGCGCCCCGTCCCCAGGTTCGCCGCGACCGTCTCGTCGGGGAACGCTTCGAGCACGACGTGTGTGTCGTGCAGGCGAAAGGTGCTGCTCGGTCCGAGCTCCTGGTGTTCCGTTCCCACGCCTGGCCTTTTCCGGACGGCACGATCCCGCTCGAGCGTCCAAGATACGCCAGGCCGGCCCGCGAGACTCCGGCTCCGGTCGTCGACAGCTGTGTAGCGTCGACGGAATGGCCGCGCCGATCGCCACCGTGATCGTGGTCAGCCGTGATCGCTGGTCCGTGGCGCCGACGACGCTCGATCTCCTCCTCGCGCGCACTGATCCACGCCATCCCGTCGTCGTGGTCGACGGGCGCGCGCCGCGTCAGGTGGCCGCCACCTTCGACCGGCGGGCGACGTCGGGGCGCGTCCGCGTCGTGCGGCGGGACCGCCACCTCGCGGGCAACGAGGCGCGCAACGTCGGCCTCGAGGGGGTCAGCACCGAGTGGATCGCGTTCGTCGAGAACGACGCGGTGTTGAGCGAGGGATGGTTGGAGACGCTCCTCGCGACCGGCGAAGACCGCGGCGCGGCCAGCGTCTACCCGGCGTACCTCGAGCCCGGGCGCGACGGCCCGCTCGTGCACGGCACGGGCGCGGAGCTCGACGTCGAGGGACCGCCCGGACGTCGCCGTCTCCGCGAGCACCAGCATCATCTCGGGCGCCCGTGGCACGACGTGGCCACCCAGGTGGTCGCCACCGCGCGCATCCAGTCCGAACCGCACGCGCTGCTGATCCGCCGCGAGGTGCTCGAGCGGATCGGCGATCTCGACGAATCGCTCCTGTCGTGGTTCGACCACACCGACCTCGCGCTGCATCACCGCCGGCTCGGCGTGGAGGCCTGGTTCGTGCCCGACGTGACCTGCCTGTACCTCACACCGCCGCCGCTCGCGCTGCACGACCTCCCGAGCTTCCTGCTGCGCTGGAGCCGCGCGTGGTACGAGCGCAGCCTCGACCGCCTCTGCGAGGTCTGGGGCTTCGACCGCCATGACCATGAGTGGGACCACCATGCCCTGTACCGCACCGACGTCCGCCGCAGCGTGCTGACCCGGTCGCGGTACGTGAACGCCGCGATCGACCACGCCGCGGTGCCCGCCGAGTGGGTGCTGGACTGGTGGAACGACCGCGCGCACGCGTCGACGCCCTGAGCGTCAGCGCAACCGATCGCGCGCGACAGCGCGCACGAGCGTGTTCGTCACGACCGCGTCGAGAAGCGCGTCCATGCGCCCGAGCGCGTCTTCGCCCGCCACACGGCGCACCGACGTGCGCCACCGGCCCAGCACCGACCAGCGGTGGTCGTCCAGCCACGCGACGTCTCCCTCGAGCCCGG
>DASUAS010000444.1:0-7543 GCA_035763625.1 Acidimicrobiia bacterium | reverse complement strand
GAGGAACAGGTCGGCCAGGCCGGCGCCGAGCACGAGGTGCGTGCGCTCGTCGAGACCCACTGCGGCGCGCACCGAGCCGTCGGCGAGGCCGGGCAGGAGCTCGGCCCGCTGAGCGTCGGTGCCGCACGCCGCGATCACCGCCGACGCCCACACCGTGGGAAGGAACGGGCCCGGCGCGACCACGCCGCCCAGCGCCTCCACCACGAGCACCAGCTCGGCGAACCCGAACCCGGAGCCGCCGTGGGCCTCGGGGAGGTGCAGCCCCAGCCAGCCGAGGTCGGCCATCTCCTTCCACGCCGCCGGGAGCGTCTCCTCGGGCGCGTCGAGGAGCGAGCGGGCCTCGGCGAGCGCGCCGGTGCGGGCGAGGAAGGCCTCGGCAACCGCGCTGAGCTCGAGGTGGTCGTCGGAGATGGCGATGCCCATGGGTGCTCCCCATTTCGAGAATGGCACTGAGTGCGCCGGTCAACCTATCCCCGTGTCGCGGATCGGCGCGAAGCTGCCGGCCCGGATCCGAGGAACGGGGGAGACATGACTGCACCGAGCGCCGACGAGATCCGTGCCGCAGTGGAACGGCACGTCGAACTGTGGAACGCGGGCGACAAGGAGGCGTGGCTCGCGCACTGGAGGCGGGTGGTACCCGGCGAGGTCACGATGGAGGATCCGGTTGGCACTCCGGTGAAGCGCGGCTGGGACGTGATGGCAGAGGTGTGGGACGCGTCGCCCAACGCCGACTGGCAACTCGGGATCGGCATGCTCTACGTGTGTGGTTCGACCGGCGCGGCGGTGATCCGCAACTCCGGCAGCGTGAACGGCCAGCCGACGTTGATCGAGAGCATCGAGGTCTATCGGTTCGGCGACGACGGTTCGTTGCACACGCAGACGTTCTGGGAGCTGGCGGCCGGCAACGAGTACGCGCAGTGGACCGCGGAGACCGGCGAGGCCTGACCGCTAGGTCCCGCGCATCAGCTCCAGGAACCGAGCGGCGGCTCGCGCCTGGGCGACGCGGGCCCGGCGCACGAACGTGTGCAACTCCTCGGCGAACTCCACCCGGCGCGCCGCGAGGTCGGGACCACCGGCGAGCAGACCGCGATGCTCGGCGAGGCGAACCGCACCGTCGATGTACGACGTCGACACCGCGTCGGCGCAGTAGATGCGCGCCTGCAGGAGGAACTGCTCGGCCAGACCTCCCGCTTCGTCGGTGAGGGCCTCCGCGTCGAGCGCCGCGTCGCCGTGCGCGGCGAGCGCCTCGGCCGTCGCCCAATAGGCCTCGAGGAACGGGCGGAGGAACGGCGCCGTCACCGGGCGGTCGGGCATGCCGACCTCGGCGTCGACCTCGGCGAGGAACTCGCCCTTCTCCTCGAAGAAGAACTCGAACTTGAACAGGTCGCGCAGCGCGAGCGCCTCGTCGTGCAGCGAGCCGGCGTCGTCGGCGGTCGCGAGGTCGATGATCGCCGGCAGCACGAAGAAGTGGAGGATGCCGTTGCGGTGGTAGGCGGCGGCGATCCGTTGCTCGGGCTGGACCAGGTACACGACCTCGCGGCCGTGGTCGTTGCGCGTGACGACGCCGTGGCGCTGCAACGACGCCAGCCCGCGGAGCACGGTGTCGCGCGTCGCGATCGGCCGGCAGGTCACCGGGATGCCGCGTTGGTCGACGTAATCGGCGTAGCGGGTCAGGAGCGCCAGCAGCTGGTCGACGGTGAGCGCGCGGTCGGCCCACAGCAGCGCCATGGTGATGAGCGCCGGCGGCGTGATCGGCGTGACGGTGTTGATGCGCACCGCGACCTCGAACGCCAGCTTCTGGAGCGGCAGCGCGTCGGGCTCGCCCTGCTCGGCCGCTTCGGTGAGCTCGCGCGTGAGGTGGTCGCGCACCGAGATCGGCTCGGCGAACGCGACGTGGATGTCGCCCCGCGAGTAGCGCGTGCGCTGCGCACGCGCGTAGCTGACCAGGCGCGTGAACGACTCCGGCGTCTTCGCGGCACCGCGCGCGGACTGCGCGTGCTCCTCGACGTCGAGCAGCTCGTCGTAGACGATTGACACCGGCTGGAGCACGAAGTCGTCGCAGCGGCCGTCGTGCACCGCGTCGACGAGGTACGCGAGCAGCCCGAGGCGCGGGTCGCGCAGCTTCCCGGTGCGGGTGCGCCCGCCTTCGATGTACCACTCGAGGTTCTGGCGGTGCTCGGCCAGCCAGCCCACGTACTCGCGCAGCGCGAGCTTGTACACGGGGTCGTCGCGGAAGCTGCGCCGGATGAAGATGAGGCCGGCGCGCCGTCCCATCGGGCCCATGGGCCAGAACGACACGTTGATGCCGCCGAGCTTGTAGGTGGGTGGCAGCTCGGCGCGCTGCAGCACCGACGCCAGCACCACCGGGTCGATGTACGAGCGGTGGCTCGGCAGGAGCGCGACCGGGTGACGGCGGTTGAGGTCCTGCAGCGCGCGCACCTGCGCGGGATCCACCTGGATGCGGCCGCGATATGCGGTGCGGTCGAACACGCGCGCGATGTGGAGGAACACGTCACCGGCAGGGCCGCCGTGCGTCGCGACCATCTCGGCCAGGTCGGCGTCGAGCTCGGTGGACACGCCGTGGATCGAACGACCTGACTCGCGTGCGACCTCCGTGATGCGCGCCCGCATCTCGGGACGACCGAGGATGGCGGCGCGCACCGCGGCGGGGTTCACCGCACCGGCCAGTCCGCGAGCGTCTGGAGGTACCGGCCGCGCACCGCGACGATGTGGGCGTCGAGGGTGGCGTCGGTCCAGTCGTCGGTGGGGATCGGCGGGTGGACGACGACGTCGACGGTGCCCGGGCGCATGAACTGGGTGCCGAGGGGCCACACGTCGTTCGAATTGCGGAAGACGATCGGCACGACCGGCACGCCGCCGGCCATGGCGAGGCGGAACGCCCCCTTCTTGAACGGACCGAGCCGTCCGGTGCCCGACCGCGTCCCTTCGGGCGCGACCGCCAACGACTTGCCTCGCAGCAGTGCCTCCTCGACCAGCGGCCGCAGCGCTGCGATCGCGCCGGCGTGATCGCGGCGGTCGATGAAGACGGCGTCGGCGAGCGACCCGGCGAGGCGCACGAGCGGGTTCGACGCCAGCTCCTTCTTCGCGACCGCGGTGACGTCGCGCCGCAGCAGCGCCATGAGCAGCACGGGGTCGATCGAGCTCTGGTGGTTGAACAGGAACACCGCGGGCCGGTGCGACCACAGGTGCTCCTCACCGATGACGTGGAGGTGGATCCCGGCGATTCCAAGCGCGAGGTCACCCCCCACCGAGATCATCGTGTTCACCGCGTCGGCCTTGCTGCGGTTGAGGAGGCCGAGTCCGATGCCGGTGGCCGTGGCGGTGAGGAACCCGCCCACTGCGGCGACGTGGCGCACCGCGAGGTCGGGCGTGGCGCCGCGCCGGCCGTGGAAGCGGTGGACCGGCCACCCGCGCTCGCGCGCCATGCGCTCGAGCCCCCTGGTCGGGTTCGTCGGGCGCGGGTTGCCGACCAGCCCGAGCAGCTCTGCATCCTCGCTGCCGTCGGCGTAGGCGAAGCTCGTGCCCAGGTCGACGTTCTGCGCGACGGCCAGCTGCTCGACCGCACGCCGCTTGCCCGGGCCCCAGAGGTGCGCGCCGGCGAGCCGGCCGGTCAGCGTGCCGTCGACCACCTCGAAGCGGGTGCAGAGCACGTGCTCGATGTCGAGGTCGGCGGCCATCGCCTCCACCTGGAACGAGAGGGCTGACGATGCCAGCACGACCGTGTGCCCCTTGCGGTGGTGCGCCGCGACGAGCGCGCGCGCCTCCGGGTACACCCGCCCGGCCAACTTCGCCTTGAACAGGCGACGGCCCAGCTCGTCGACGTCGTCGATCGCGCGGCCCCGCCACGAGCGCCCGAGGATCGACACCACCGCGTCGTAGTCGGCCTGTCCGAGCACCAGGCCGATGCCGGTCGCCAGCGCGTGCGCGACCTCCTGGGGGGAGACGTCACGTCGCCGCAGGCGCGCGGCCTGGAGCGCGAGCACCGAGAACCCGTAGATGAGCGTGCCGTCGAAGTCGAAGAAGGCTCCGACGGCGGGGCCGTCGGGGCTCCGCTCGACCTCCTCGACGAGCTCGTCCACCGCACGCTCCCGGTCGAGTCAGTCGTCGGTGCTGTCAGCCATCAGAGATCGTGATCGCGCTCTCGGGGCAGTTCGCCACGGCCAGCTGCGCCTTGTCGAGGAGGTCGTCGGGGATCTCGTCGACCAGTGCGACGCTGTGACCCTCGTCGTCGGGCTCGAACACCTCCGGCGCGAGCACGTAGCAGCGGCCGTGTCCGGTGCACGCGTCGGCGTCGATGTGCAACTTCATCTCGCGTTCATCTCGCGCAGTACCCCCGTTGGTCGAAGTGGGGTTCACTGTAGGACTCATCTACGCTCGGCGCCGATGCACCTGGGCCTCACCGACGACCAGCAGTTCTTCCAGGAGACGACGCGCAAGTTCCTCGAGCAAGCGGCGCCGCTCACCACCGTGCGCGCCCTCGCCGACGATCCTGCCGGCTTCGAACGGGCCTGGTGGTCACGCGGCGCGGAGCTCGGGTGGACGTCGTTCCTCGTGCCCGAGGCCGACGGGGGCGGGAGCCTCTCGGGCGAGGGCGTGGTCGACCTCGCCATCGTCGCCGAGGAGATGGGCCGGCTCGTGTCGCCGGGCCCGCTCGTCCCGACCAACGTCGTCGCCGACGCGGTCGCGCGTGGTGGCACGCCCGAGCTGCAGGCGGAGGTGCTGCCGGCCATCGTCGCCGGTGACGTCGTGGCCGCGTGGTGCATCGCCGGCCCCCGTGGTGGTTGGGACGCGAGCGGGGTGGCGATCGAGGCCGTGCCCGATGGCGACGGGATGGTGCTCGACGGCGTCAGCACGCCGGTCGAGCACGCGGCGCAGGCCGACGAGCTCCTGGTGACCGCGCGCACAACCGGCGGGCTCACGCAGTGCCTGGTGCCGGCGTCGGCTGACGGCGTGGTCGTCGACGCGATCGAGTCGGTCGATCTGGTGCGGCGGTTCGCCACCGTGCGCTTCGAGGGCGTGCCGGTGTCGGCGGCCCGGATCGTCGGCGAGGTCGGCGGCGCGGCCGCCGCGGTCGAGCGCCAGCTGCACCTGACGATCGTGCTGCAGTGCGCGGAGGTCGTCGGCGCACTCGACCGGGTCCTCGACGTCACCCTCGAGTACCTCGGCGATCGCAGCTCGTTCGGCCGCCCGCTCGCGTCGTACCAGGCGATCAAGCACCGGATCGCCGACATGAAGATGTGGATCGAGGGCTGCCACGGCGTCACCGAGCTGGCCGTGCAGGCGGTGCAGGACGACGACCCCGACGCGGTCGAGATCGTGAGCGCCGCGGCCTCCTACCTCGGTGACCACGCGGGTGAGATCCTGCAGGAGTGCACGCAGCTGCACGGTGGCATCGGTGTCACGTGGGAGCACGACCTGCACCTCTACCTCCGGCGGATCACGCTCGATCGCAACCTGTTCGGCACTCCCGCGCAACATCGGGAACGCATCGCCGCCGCGATCATCAGCAAGCACGGGCCCGCACTCGACAAGAAGGTCGCCGGTGACTGACCAGACCGAGAGCGTGGACGAGTTCCGTCTGCGCGTGCGCGCGTGGCTCGCCGAGAACATGCCGCGCCTGGCACCCGACGCGCCACCACCCGACCGGGCCGAAGACGAGGCGACGTGGGCGCACGACAAGGCGCTGCAGCGCATGCTCTGGGACGGCGGCCTGGCGGGCATCTGCTTCCCGAAGGAGTACGGCGGGCTCGGGCTCACCATCGAGCACCAGCACGCGTTCACCGAGGAGTCGCTGCCCTACGAGATGCCGCTGCACCTCAACGTGCCGCACTTCAGCATTCTCGGCGCCACGCTCGTCGACTTCGGCACCCCCGAGCAGAAGGCGAAGTACCTACCCCCGATGCTGAAGGGCGAGCAGCAGTGGGTGCAGTTCCTCTCCGAGCCGACCGGCGGGTCCGATCTCGCCGGGTGCGTGACGCGCGCCGACCGCGACGGTGACGAGTGGGTGATGAACGGCTCCAAGATCTGGAGCACCGCGGCGATGTCGGCCACGCACGCGATGTGCCTGGCCCGCACCGACTGGGACTCGCCCAAGCACCGTGGTCTCACCATGTTCATCATGGAGATCCACCAGGACGGCGTGCAGGTCGACCCGATCAAGCAGGTCAACGGCTCGCTCGAGTTCTGCCAGGAGTTCTTCGACGACGTGCGCCTCCCGCCCGACTCGGTCGTCGGTGAGGTCAACGACGGCTGGACCGTCGCGCTGGCGCTGCTCGCGCACGAGCGCAACGCGGTCGGTGGCGGTTCACCGTACGTGAGCGGACGCAACTACCTCGCCGAGGGCGCCGACGGCGCGTTCGACGCCAGCTGCGTGAAGCTCGTCACCGCGCGCGGCACCGCCGACGACCCGGTCGCGCGTCAGCTCGTCGCTGAGGCGCACGTGCTCGACGTCGTGCAGCGCGGGCTGGTGAAGCGCGTCGGGTTGGGCATGAAGACCGGCGCGCTGGTCGGTCAGGCGGCGGCGATCACCAAGCTGTTCACCGCGACGTCGGCCGAGCGCAAGACCACCATCCGACTCGAGCTCGCCGGTCCCGACGCGCTCACCTGGCCTTGCGGGGCGGAGACGATCGGGCGCGGCGCGGGCGAGGCCTGGCTCGAGCGCCAGGCCACGAGCCTCGCGGGCGGGAGCAACGAGATCCAGCGCAACCTCATCGCCGAGCGCGTGCTCGGCATGCCGCGCGAGTGGGCCGCCGACCGCGACATCCCCTACAAGGACGTGCGCCGCAACCCGATGCCCACGTCGCCAGGAGCCTGAACCCATGACCAGCACCGAGGACGTGCGCGCGGTCGATCTCGTCGGGCGCGACGGGCTGAGGCTGCGCGCCGACGAGTTCGGCGATGCCGACGGACCGACCGTCGTGCTGCTGCACGGTGGCGGCCAGACCCGGTACGCGTGGGGCTCGACGGCTCGCGTGCTGGCCGAGCGCGGCTGGCACGTCTACCGCGTCGACCTGCGCGGTCACGGCGACAGCGACTGGCCCGACGACGGTGACTACGGCCCCGAGGCGTTCGCCGGCGACGTCTACGAGATCGCCACCGCGATGCCCGAGCCGCCGGTGTTGGTGGGCGCGTCGCTCGGCGGGATCGCGTCGATGGTCGCGATCGGCACGCACGAGGAGCCCGTGGCGCGTGCGCTCGTGCTCGTCGACGTGGCGCCCAAGATCGAGGAGAGCGGCGCCATGCGCATCGGCGCCTTCATGAGCGAGCACATGGAGGACGGCTTCGGCTCGCTCGAGGAGGTCGCCGACGCGGTCGCCGCGTACAACCCGCACCGTCCGCGTCCCACCGACCTCTCGGGATTGAAGAAGAACGTGCGCCAACGGGAGGACGGCCGCTGGGTCTGGCACTGGGACCCGCGCTTCATGCAGGGCAAGCTCGGTTCGCGCGACGAGACGCGCGCGTCGCTCGTGCACGAGGGTCGTCTCCAGGATGCGGCGCAGCACATCAAGGTGCCGACGTTGCT
>DASUAS010000443.1:0-5258 GCA_035763625.1 Acidimicrobiia bacterium | reverse complement strand
CAACCTCGAGCGCCCGGTCCGTCTCGCCGATCGTCTCGGTGGTCATGTCGTCCAGGGCCACGTCGACGGCGTCGGCACGCTCCGAGCGCGCGTGCCGCTGCCCGACGGCTCCACCCGCATGACGTTCACCGCGCCGGCGTCGATCCTGCGCTACGTGGTCGAGAAGGGGTCGATCACCGTCGACGGCATCAGCCTCACCGTCGCCGCCCTCGACGATGCCGGGCGCGGACAGGAAGGCGCCACGTTCGACGTCGCCGTCATCCCGCACACCCTTGCCGTCACCACGCTGGGTCCCAAGCAACCCGGTGACCCCGTCAACCTCGAAGCCGACGTGCTCGCCAAGTACGTCGAACGTCTGCTCACCGAACCGAGCTCTCCCACGAGGAGGAGCGAGTGATGCCCTTCACCGAGATCGAGAACGCCGTCGCCGCCATCGCGCGTGGGGAGCTCGTGATCGTCGTCGACGACGCCGACCGCGAGAACGAGGGCGACCTGATCATGGCGGCGGAGGCGATGACGCCCGAGGCGATGGCGTTCATGATCCGCCACACGAGCGGCGTCATCTGCATGCCGGTCGAGGGGCAGCGGCTCGACGAGCTGCGTCTGCCGCTGATGGTCGCCGACAACACCGAGAGCCAGCGCACCGCGTTCACGGTGTCGGTCGACAGCCGCCACGGCACGACCACCGGCATCTCCGCCGCCGACCGGTGCACGACCGTGCACACGCTGCTCGACCCCGCGACCCGGCCCGAGGACCTCGCCCGTCCCGGCCACATCTTCCCGCTGCGCTACCGGGATGGAGGGGTGCTCAAGCGCGCCGGTCACACCGAGGCCGCGGTCGACCTGGCGCGCCTCGCCGGCATGCGGCCCGCAGGTGTGCTCGCCGAGGTCGTGAACGACGACGGCACGATGGCCCGCATGCCGCGGCTCGAGGCGTTCGCCCACGAGCACGGGTTGCAGCTCATCTCGATCGCCGACCTCATCCGCTACCGGCGCCACCGCGAGAAGCTGGTGCGGCGGGTGTCGGAGGCGCGCATCCCCACCCGCCACGGCGACTTCACCGGCTACGTGTTCGAGTCGCTGCTCGACGGCACCGAGCACATGGCGTTCGTGAAGGGCGACGTCGCCGGCCAGGAGGACGTGCTCGTGCGCGTCCACTCCGAGTGCCTCACCGGTGACGTGTTCGGGTCGATGCGCTGCGACTGCGGGCTGCAGCTCGACGCCGCGATGGAGCTCATCGCCAAGGAGGGGACCGGCGTCGTCGTGTACCTGCGCGGCCACGAGGGACGCGGCATCGGCCTCGGTCACAAGATCCGCGCCTACACGCTCCAAGACCAGGGCCGCGACACCGTGGAGGCCAACGTCGAGCTCGGCTTCCCGGCCGACTCGCGCGAGTACGGCATCGGATCGCAGATGCTGGTCGACCTCGGCGTGTCGACGATGCGCATCATGACCAACAATCCGGCCAAGTACGGCGGCCTCGAGGGCTACGGTCTGGAGATCGTCGAGCGGGTGCCGCTGCACGTGCTGCCCAACTCGGAGAACATCCGCTACCTGCGCACCAAGCAGGAGAAGATGGGGCACCTCCTCGGGATCGAGGACGAAGGTCTCGGCACGAGCTGAACCACGATGGGTGAGTACCGCGAGTACGAGGGCGCGCTCGACGCGACGGGGATGCGCATCGCGATCGTCGCGGGTCGCTTCAACGACCACATCACCACGCCCCTGCTCGAGGGCGCGCGGTCCACGCTGGCGGGCGCCGGACTCGACGACGTCCGCGTGCACTGGGTGCCCGGCGCGTTCGAGATCCCCCTCGTCGCGCGCCGACTCGCCACCACCGGCGCGTGCGACGCGGTGATCTGCCTGGGCGCGGTGATCCGCGGTGACACCCCGCACTTCGAGTACGTGGCGGGGGAGTGCGCGGCCGGGATCATGCGCGCGTCGCTCGACACCGGGGTCCCGATCGTCTTCGGCGTCCTCACCACCGACGACCTCGACCAGGCCCTCGCGCGCAGTGGCGGCACCGCGCCCGACGGGGTGGCGGTCAACAAGGGCGAGGAGTCGGCGGCGACGGCCGTCGAGATGGTGAACCTCCTGAGGACGATCGAGCCGCCATCCCGACAGAAGCCGTCTCCAGAAGAGGACGCCTGATGCTCCGCCTGGTCCTGCCCAAGGGCTCGCTCGAACGCGCCACCATGCAGCTGTTCGAGGATGCCGACCTCGCGGTGTCACGCGGCTCCGACGTCGACTACCGGGGGAGCATCGACGACCCGCGCGTCGACGAGGTGCGCATCCTGCGCCCGCAGGAGATCCCGCGCTACGTCGCCGACGGCATGTTCGACGTCGGCATCACCGGACGCGACTGGATCGAGGAGCGCGCCGCCGAGGTGGTCACCCTCTCCGAGCTGCACTACTCGAAGGCGACCGCCCGCCCGATCCGCCTGGTGCTCGCGGTGGCGGCCGATTCGCCCGCGCAGTCGGTGACCGACCTGCCGTCGGGCCTCGTGGTGCACACCGAGTACCCCGAGCTCACCCGCCGCTACTTCGAGCAGCACGGCGTCGACGCCGACGTGCAGCTGTCGTACGGGGCCACCGAGGCCAAGGTGCCCGACATCGCCGATGCCGTCGTGGAGATCACCGAGACCGGCCGCGCGCTGCGGGCAGCGGGGCTGCGCATCCTCGACACGGTGCTGGTGTCGTACACCGAGCTCATCGCCAACCCCGTCGCGTACGCCGACCCCGACAAGCGCAAGGCGATGGAGCAGCTCCAGAGCCTGCTCACCGGCGCGCTCGAGGCCCGCGGCCGGGTGCTGCTCAAGCTCAACGTCGACGCCGCCGACCTCGACGGCGTGATCGCACTGCTCCCCGCGCTGAAGTCGCCGACGGTGTCGAAGCTCTTCGGCCCCGACACGTCCGAGCCCGGCTTCGCGGTGGAGACCGTCGTGGCCAAGAGCGAGATCAACACGCTCATCCCCGAGCTGCTCGAGCTCGGCGCCAACGGCATCATCGAGCTGCCGATCTCCAAGATCGTTCCCTGACGCCGGTGGAGTCGTGAAGGCGTGAACGCGCACTACTCCGGTCGCATCGCGAGCTTCGACGACTTCGTCGGGCGTGGTGAGGTCGAGGCGCGCGGGGGGTTGCACTTCCCGTTCCACTGCACCGCCATCGCCGACGGCAGCCGCACCATCGCGCCCGACACCGCGGTGCACTTCCGCCTCGCGCCCGGACCCCTCGGTGCACTGGAAGCGGTCGCGATCGAACCCGCCGAGCCACCTGGGGCAGACTGAGCGCGTGCGACGTCGACGCCTCGGGGCGAGTGGGCTCGAGGTGTCGGTCCTCTCCCTCGGCGCGATGACGTTCGGATCGGGGATGCCCCCGGTCACCACCGTCGACGAGCGCGACGCCCGCGCCATGGTCGACCGCGCGCTCGCCGCCGGCGTGAACCTGATCGACACCGCTGACGTCTACGCGTTCGGGCAGTCGGAGGAGATCCTCGGGCGTTGCGTGCGCGACGCGCGCGGTCGGCGTGACGACGTGCTCGTCGCCACCAAGGTGGGGTTCGGCTCGCGCGACGGCGGCGCGCTCTCGTATGACGCGGTCGTCGAGGGGTGCGAGGCGAGCCTGCGCCGCCTCGGCCTCGACCACATCGACCTCTACCAGCTCCACCGGCCCGACCGCACCACGCCGATCGAGGAGACGCTGCGGGCGCTCGACGACCTGGTCGCGCGCGGTCTCGTGCGCGCCGTCGGCACCAGCAACTTCCGGGCGTGGGAGACGTCGGCCGCGGTGGCGCGCCAGCGCGCCCTCGGACGGACCGCCTTCACCGCCACCCAGCTCTACTACTCGCTCGTCGCACGTGAGGCGGAGCACGAGCTGATCCCGCAGTGCCGGGCCGACGACCTCGGCGTGATCGTGTGGAGCCCCCTCTCGAGCGGTTTCCTCACCGGCCGCTACCGCGTCGGGCCGTCGGGGGTCGGGGAGGGCCGCCGCACGACGTTCACGTTCCCGCCCGTCGACCCGGAGCTGGGGGACCGGGCGCTGGCCGCGCTCGCCGCGGTCGCCGAGGGCCGGGGCGCGTCGATGGCGCCGGTCGCGTTGGCCTGGGTGCTGGCCCAGCCGGGGATCACGTCGGCGATCGTGGGTGCCAGCAGCATCGAGCAGCTCGACGCCAACCTCGCCGCGGCCGAGCTCGAGCTCAGCGCCGAGGAGCTCGCCGCCCTCGATGCCGCGACCGCGTTGGCGCCGATCTACCCGGCGTGGTGGGATCCCGCCATGGGCATCCCCGGCCCCACGGATCTCCTGGAGGACGAGCCGCGATGAGCGAGTGGACCGACCGCGACCAGCGCCAAGCCGACGCCTCGGCGCAGTACGAGCACATCATGACCACGCCGGCACCGCCCGCGATCGGCGCCTACATCGACGCCGGCGTCATCGGCTTCGTGTTCGGCGAGATGTGGCGCCGGGGCGTGTTGACGCCCCGCGACCGCCGGTGGATCACCCTGGCGTGCGTCGGGGCGGCCGACGCGCCGATCCCGATCGAGACGCACACCTACGCCGCGCTCAACAGCGGCGACGTCACCAACGAGGAGATCGACGAGTTCCTGCTGTTCTTCGCCACGCAGATGGGGTGGCCGAAGGGATCGGCGGTGAACACGTACATCTTCGCCGCGATGGCGAAGATCGCCGAGGAGCGCGGCGAGGAGATGCAGCTGCCCCGCTTCGTCCCGTGGACCGATCCGGTCGACGACGACGTGCGCCGGGCCCGCGGCGAGGCGGCGTACGAGGCGGTGCACGGTGTCCGACCACCCGAGGCCGAGACCGCGTTCCGCGGTCGTGCGTACTACGACTTCCTCTACGGCGAGGTGTGGACGCGCGACGAGCTGCTCACGCCGCGCGACCGGCGTCTGGTCGCGATCTGCTGCAGCGCCGAGCTCGGCGCCGACGCCCAGACCACCGAGCACCTCGAAGCGGCGCTGCGCCTCGGCGAGCTCTCCTACGCCGAGCTCCAGGAGGTGGTCGTCCACGTGGCGGTGTACCTCGGGTGGATCGTCGCCCGCCGCCTCGACGACCTGCTCGTCGCCGCCGCCGAGCGGGTGGGGATCACTCCTGGCTGACCCTCGACCGCGCGCCCTCGCCCATGCCGTCCTCGCCGGTGGCGCGGTGTAACGCAGGGCGGGCGCGGCCCGACAGGTTGCCGGCGGTGTTCACCAACGAGACGTGCGTGAACGCCTGTGGGAAGTTGCCGAGCAGCCGGCCCG
>DASUAS010000442.1:0-5645 GCA_035763625.1 Acidimicrobiia bacterium | reverse complement strand
GGGCAGAGCAATTCGGGGTCCCAGCCGCGGCGGGTGGCGCAGGCGTGGTAGGCGGCGTCGAGGAAGCGGCGCAGGGCATCCGCGGGTGAGGGGGCGGCGCGGACGAGGTCGTAGTCGAGGATGAACTCGCCGAGGTCGGTGTTCCAGCCGGCGCCGTCGACGTCGAGCACGGCGTCCTCGATGCCGTCGGGCTTCGGATACGCGTAGGCGTAGAACGCGGCCTTCGTGTACCGGGCGTCACCGGGCCACCAACCGACGTTGATCTGCTCGGCGTCGTAGGACTCCCGTGTGAGCAAGTCGGCGTCGCGCGGCGGGGTGCACGGTTGCCCGGAGAAGCGCGTGACGGCGAGGTCGGCGCTCCCCCAGAAGAACTGCACGCGGGAGACCTTGCCCCGGTAGTCGGCGCGGTAGGACGCGAACACGGGCTCCATGGCGGTGAGCGCGCGCCAGAACCGGGTGACGGCCTCGGGGTCGTAGGCAGTGTGCGTGGTGTCGTCGGGGAACGGGATGGGGTCGGGGACCTCCTGCGCTTCCGGCGACAGCTCGACCTCGATGCCCAGCTTCGCGAGCGAACCGGTGAAGTCGGTCCAGAACTCTGCGACCGGCCGCATGCGCAGCGGCACCTGCTCGACCTCGCCGTCGGCGGTGCGGACGACGACCTGATGGTGGAGCAGGTCGGCCTCGACATCGAAGACGCCGACGTTCGACGGCACCGGCCCGGTGGTCAACCCGCGCGCGGTGACGTACAACGTGATGTGCGCCCACTGGGGCTCCTTGGGCGAGCACGCCACCCGCACCTTGCCCAGGATCTGCAGGATCATGTGCAGCGTGTCGAGGGAGTCGGACCACGCCTCGTAGGAGAGCGCGGGCCACTCGGTGCCGATCACTGGCGGTACCCCTCCACCGTGGACGGGTCACGCGTCGCGGCGTCGTCGGGATCGAGCCCGGCCGCCCGCCGCGCCCGTCGCTGTCGGAGGAGGTCCCACAGCTGGTCGAGCTGCACCTCGAGCTCGTGCAACCGCCCCTTCTCGTCCTTGCTCAGCGACTTGCCGTCGCCGTGCGCACGCTCGAGCGCGTGCTCCTCCTCGACCAGTGCGTCGATCCGATGGATGATGTCTACGTCGTTCGCCATGTCGTCCTGTCGTTTCCGCTCCGCCGTCTCACCCTTCCGGGCCCGGCTCCACTGCATCTCCGGCATCTCCGTCGCACGACGCTACCCACAACCGCCCGACTCCAGGCATGGCGCCTTCAGCCGGGCCGATCGCCCGGTGACGACCCCGGCTCAGCGGGCGCGCACCTCGTAGGCGCAGCGTCGGGCGCCCGCGACCATGTGCTGCACCCGCTCGACGTCGGCACCGTCGAGCACGGTGCGGATGAAGTCGAGCTCGCTGGTGCACGCCTGCCCGTAGCGCTTCGCGACGGCCCAGATCGCGCAGTTGTGCTCGACGACGCGGTACACGCCGGGCTCGACCTGCTCCCAACTCGCGAGGTAGCCGTCCTCGTCGAGGATGCGGGTGAGCTCGGCCACCTTGGACCGCAGCGTCCGCTTCGACGCCAGCCGTGCCTGTGCGCCGGCGATGCGCGCCTCCCGCCGTCGAGCGAACAGCTGGTCGACGAGCTCGCGGTCGGCATCGGCGACGTATCCGAGCAGCTCGTTGGTGAGCTCGCCGTACGCCTTGGGGAAGTACGCGTCAGCGGCATCGGTGGCCGAGTACACCAGCGCGCGACGGCCGCGCCGCACCTCGGGCGATGGCAGCTCGCTCGACTCGACGAGCCCGTCCTTCGCCAGCGCCGAGAGGTGTTGGCGCGCGCCGCTGACCGTGATGTCGAGCTGCTCGGCGACCTGCTCGGCGGTCGCCTCGCCACGACGGCGCACCGCGTAGAGCACCGCCCGCCGACCTGACGGCAGGCGCGCGCTCGGCGTGGTGTCACGCGGTCCCGTGGTCGTGCTCACGTCGCTTCGCTCCGCAGGATGAGGTGGCTGTCGCCGAACTCGTGCCAGAGGTAGCCGGCGTCGAGCGCCGCCGCGTACGCCGCCCCGAGTGCGTCGCGCCCGGCGAACGACTCGAGCATCATCAGGTGCGTCGACTCCGGCTCGTGCCACCCGGTGACGAGCCCGTCGACCGAGCGCACCGGCGTGTCGGCCGTGACCATGAGATCGGTCCAACCCTGTCCCGGGTGGACGATGCCGCGGTCGTCGGTGACGGTGGCCAGCGCGCGGACGACGGTGGTGCCGATGGCGATCACGCGCCCACCATTCTGACGCGTCGCGCCGATGGCGCTGGCGGTGGCGCGCGGGACGCGGTAGCGCTCCGGATACGGACGCTCGTCACCCTCGAGCGACGACACCCCGGTGTGCAGCAGGAGCGGCGCGACGCCGATCCCCCGGCCCACCAGGTCAGTCACCAGGTCGGTCGAGAACGGACGCCCCGCACTCGGCATCTCGACGCTTCCGCGCTCACGTGCGAACACGGTCTGATACGCAGCGACCGGCCACTCGCGCGGGACGTGGCGGTAGCGGATGGGACGGCCGTGCGCGTCGAGGAGGTCGAGCAGCGCGCCGTCACCGTCGCCGTCACCCTCGACGGTCGCGGAGGCGAGCCAGAGCCGTCGTGATCCGGCGAAGGGCGCGTGGAGCTGGACCCGTCCGACACCGAGCAGGTCGAGGTCGACCGGACGCTCGACGACGCGCGGGACGGTGGCGCCCTCCGCGGGCTGGCGCACCTCCACCAGCACCACGCCGCCGGGGAGCTCACCCGAGAAGTGCACCACGACGGGATCGCCGTCGGGCATGCGGGCGTCGACCGCCGCGGGGATCGTCGCCGAGGTGTTCACCACCACGAGGTCGCCGCTGCGCAGGAAGTCGCCGAGGGCGTCGAAGCGCGCGTGCACCGGGGCCGCGTCGCCCGCGCTCACGAGCAGACGCACCTGGTCGCGGCGACCGCCGCCGGCCTCGGGAGGCTGATGCGCCTCGTGGTCGGCGTCGAGCACGAAACCCAAGGTCGTGGCGGTCGTGGCGGTCGTGGCGATCATGGCTCTCTCGATCCCGCCGTCACCAAGGCGCTCGCCTCGTAACGGCCACTCGGTTGCTCACCCTCGATGAGCGCAAGCAGCGCGGGCACCCGCGTCTCGGGCTCGGGGCGATCGGAGATGTCCTCGCCGGGGAACGCGTCCTGGTGCATCTCGGTGCGCATGTCGCCGGGATCGACCACGAGGACGCGCAGGTCGGGTCGCTCCACCGCGAGCACGCGGCTCGCGTGCTCGAGCGCGGCCTTCGACGCTCCGTAGCCGCCCCAACCCGGGTACGGTTCGACCGCGGCGTCGGAGGTGATGTTCACGACGGTGGCACGCTCGTCGAGCAGTTCGCCCAGATCGTGCACGAGCGCGAGCGGGGCCACGACGTTGACGTCGAAGATGCGCAGCAGGGTCTCGGGCTCGATGGCATCGAGCGTGGGCAGTGGGCTCGTTCCGAGCGTGCTCGCGTTGTTGACGAGCAGGCCGACGGTGCCCAACGACGCCGCGATCCGCGCCAGCTCGGCGCGGTGGGCGGGGTCGGTGACGTCGCCGCCCACGCCCGCCACGGTGGTGCGGACGGCGAGGCGGGAGACCGCGGCGTCGAGGCGCCCACTGCGACGGGCGTCGACCACGAGCGCCCAGCCCCGGTCGGCGAGGGCCTCGGCGAGGGCGAGACCCAGGCCCTGCGACGCGCCGGTGACGATGGCGACCGGGAGTGCGGGCTGGTCGGAATGGGTGGACGGACCGTTCGGGGTGGTGGGTGCGCTCATGGCTCCTCCTCCGGGTCGATTGGGGTAAAGAACAAGGTAGTACTTGTTCTTTGTGCCCGACGACCCGGAGGAATCGCAGGAGCCTCGGGGTGGTCAGTCCGAGCGGTCGAGCAGGTATCCCGCCGAGCGGACCCGGGACAGGCGCAGCCCGAGCGGCACCAGTGCGTCCTTGAGCCGGCGCAACGCCGTCTTCACCGCCTCGTCGTGGGTGCTGACACCGCCCACGTCGCACAGCGCGCGGATCTCGGCGTCGGCGACGGTCTCGCCGAATCGTTCGACCAGCAGACCGACCAGTCGGGCCTGGGTCTCGGGTACGACCACCGTGCGGCCGCGGAAGCAGACCGCCCGGATGCGTTCGAGTCGGGGTCGCTGCAGCAGGTCGGCCCGTCGTGCGATCGTCACCGCTCGGGTGACGAACTCGCCGCGGCAGGCCGTCTCACGCACCCAGTCCTCGAGGTCCGACCACTGTGCCGGTGGGCGCTCGGTCGCGCCCACCACCAACAGGCACGGGTGCCCGGCGAGCGCGTGACGCTCACGCGCCGCGGCGGACTCGGGAAAGCGGACGACCGGCACTTCGACGGTCACGTCGGGATCGAATCGGAACGGATGGACGCAGATGGTTGTGTACGTGGTGACCGCGGGCGCCGTCGTCGTCGGTTCGACGAGGGCGACCGCGGAAGCACTCGGGGATCGCATGCGAGCTCCTCGGTAGCGCGCCGCGTGGCGCGTCGACCATCAAGAAGGACGGCGGCACGAGCCGCCGGGTTCACGCGATGCGAAGTGCTGGAGGAGCGCGTCCGCACGGGAGCCCGATGACGCGGAGCGTGCGCGGTCGACGCCTGCGCGCGAGACGTAGGAGACCGAACCCGACGGCTGCGACGCCCACGGCCGACGCCAGCACCGCGAACGCCGCGCCGCGCGCACGGTTGGTCGGTTGCTGGCGGAGCGCACGGATCGCCGGTGCGGTCTCGTGGTGCTGGCCGTCAGCGGCGACGGCGCGCGCGTGGCCGTCGGCCCGCGGCGTCGCCTCGCGGCGCGCGAAGGCCCCGCCCAGCAGGAGGGCTGCCACCGCGACGAGGGCGAGCAGGGCGGCGCCACCGATCGCGACCAGCGCGCGGCTCCACGTGCGCCGGCGCACCGGTGCCCTCATGCCGCCACCATCCGCAGAACCCTAGAAGATGGACGGGAGCAATGCCCGCGCGGCACGCTCTCCCCCCACCCCCCGCTTCGGCGTACCTCGACACGCAAATTTGAGTGTTCGAGTACGCCAAACGGTCAGGGGGTCGCGTGGCTGCGGGACACGAGCTGGCGGGTGATGGTGATCCGCTGGATCTCGTTGGTTCCCTCACCGATGCAGAGCAGCGGCGCGTCGCGGTAGTACCGCTCGACGTGGTCCTCGGTCGAGTAGCCGTAGGCGCCGTGGATGCGCAACGCCTCGGTGGCGTTCTCCAGCGCGGCTTCCGAGGCCACGAGCTTCGCCATCCCCGCCTCCATGTCGCAGCGCTCACCCCGGTCGAACGCACCGGCGGCGCGGTGGGTCAGGAGGCGGGCCGACTCGACCCGGCACGCCATGTCGGCCAGCTTCGACGCGATCGACTGGTGCTGCACGATCGGCTTGCCCATCGTCTGGCGCTGCTGCGCGTACGCGAGCGACGCCTGGAGCGCGGCGTCGGCCACCCCCACCCCGCGCGCCGCGATGTTGATGCGCCCGAGCTCGAGCGCGCCGACCGCCTGGTGGAAGCCGCGGCCTTCGACGCCGCCGAGCAGGTGGTCGTCGGGGACGAACACGTCGTCGAACACCACCTCGCAGGTGTCGATGCCCTTGTAGCCGAGCTTCCCGAGCTTGCGGGTCACCGAATA
>DASUAS010000441.1:0-3334 GCA_035763625.1 Acidimicrobiia bacterium | reverse complement strand
GCCCGGCGCGGGGCGGATCGGGAAGGTGCTCGGCCCGATGGTGAAGGAGGGCCGGCTCAAGCTGCAGACGGTCGACCCGGCCGGCGAGCAGTTCCTCGCCCGCATCCACGCCGACGGCGCGCTGCCCGCGGTGCGGGGTGATTTCGCCGGCCTGGTCACGCAGAACGCGTCGGGCAACAAGATCGAGCTGTTCCTCCACCGGTCCTTGAAGTACGAGTCCGTCGTCGACCCGGTCACCGGGACGGTGCACGCAGTCGCCACCATCACGCTGCGCAACGACGCACCCGCCAGCGGCCTGCCCGACTACGTGATCAACGGGTCGGGATCCGACCCGACCCCACCGGGCCACTACCGGGGCGTCGTCTCCTTCTACACACCCCTCGCGCTGCAGCGGGCGTCGATCGACGGCGCCCCGATGACGCCGGTCACCGAGACCGAGCTCGGCCGCAACGTGATCACCCGGGTCGTCGACCTCGACTCGGGCGGCACCGCGACCATCCGGCTCGAGCTGGCCGGGCCCGTCGTCCTCCCGAAGGTCGACGGCGGCCGGCGCTACCGGCTCACCGTCTGGCACCAGGCCACCATCGAGCCCGACGAGGTGTCGCTCGAGGTCGCCGGGAAGCCCTCGGCGGGCCTCGACAACCCCCGTGGCCTGCAGGAACAGGGGTCCGGGGCGGTGCGCGAGGCCCGGCCCGAGCAGGATCTGCGGGTCGGGGTGACGGTGGAGCGCCCGTGAACAGGCCGGTGAACAGAGGGGTCGACTCGCCCTAAAGCTCGACACGAGGGCCAGCCGATGACAGAATGACGCCTTCACGGTCCCGGCCCCGATCGGACGGGTCTCTGCTCCACGAGGAAGGAACCCGCAGGATGGGTAGGTTCACGGGTCGGACTCTGGCGGTGCTCGCCATCGCTGCTCTCGCTTCTGCGTTCGCGTTCTCGGCGGTCGCCGGCGCCCAGACCGATGAGTACCCCCCGCCGACGACCGTTCCTGGCACCCTCACCGTGCCCGGCAACGTCGTGGTCGGGGGCACGGTGGCGGTCAGCGGCACGTCGTGTGGTCCCAACCAGCAGGTGACCATCACCTTCAACGGCGTCGTCGTGGCCACCGCCACGACCGACGCCACCGGTCACTTCGCCACCCAGTTCGCGGTGCCCGCCAACACCGCGCCCGGCGCGTACACGGTCACCGCGTCGAACTCGACGTGCAACCTCTCCGGCACGGTGCAGGTCGACCCGGCCGCCGCCGCCCGCCTGGCGTTCACCGGTTCGTCGAGCTCGATCCCCACTGCCTGGGTGGGTGCCGGACTCGTCGCCCTCGGTGCGGGCCTCGAGTTCGTGGCGCGTCGCCGGCTCTCGGGTGCCGCCCGCTAGCCCGACCGCACTCGACACCGATCGTCGTCCGACCCCCCGCTCGCCGGGGGGTCGGTCGCGTCCGGGGCCCGAGCTCGCGCCGTGCTGAGCAACCGCGCCCGGGCTGAGCCCCGTCGTTGCGCACCGCGCTCGTGCATGTCAGAGTGCGCGCGCATGCGCCGCCTCCGCGTCGTCCTCGCGTGCGCACTGGCGCTGACATGGGTCGCGGCCACCGCGGCACCCGCGTTCGCGGGACGCGGCGGCATCACGTCGAGCGATCGACGCATCTCGGTGAGCGGCGACGTCGAGGTCGCGCGCGGCGAGGTCGTCACCGGTCCCGTCGCCACCATCGACGGCTCCGCGTTCATCCGCGGGACGGTCACCGACTACGTCATCGTCGGCGAAGGCGACCTCCACGTCAGCGGTCGGGTGACGCGCGGCGTGGTCGTCGTCCACGGCAACGCGATCATCTCGGGCCACGTGGGCGGTGACGTGGTCGCGCTCACCGGCCGCGTGACCGTCACCCACACCGGCAGCGTGCACGGCGACGTCGTCTCGCGCCGCGACCCGGACATCGCGCGCGGCACGGTGACCGGCGAGGTGCGCAGCGTCGACCTGCGCGGCATCTTCACCGGGATCATCATCGGGTTCCTCGCGTACCTCTGGCTCGCGGTGACGATCTCGATCGCGGTGCTCGGGCTGGTGTTCGTGGGGCTGCTCCCGCGTGCGGCCGACACCGCGGTCGCCGCCGGCAAGCGGGTGGGACCGTCGATCGGGTGGGGTGCGCTCATCGGGATCGTCGGCCCGGTGGTGGCGGTGCTGATCCTGGCCACGGTGCTCGGCCTGCCGCTCGGCTTCACCATGCTCGCGGGGCTCAACGTGCTCGCGCCGATCGGCTACATCACCGTCGCGCTCATCCTCGGCCGGGTGTGGGTGAAGGGCGAGACCTCCCGCGGCCGCATCGGTGCGTTCTTCGCCGGCTTCGGGATCCTGCGTCTCGTCGCGCTCGTGCCCGGCCTCGGGCTGGTCGTGTGGTTCCTCGTGTGCATCTACGGCATCGGCGCGGTGAGCATGGCGGCCTGGTACGGCGGCCACGAGCTCAGACCCCGCCCGGGAGCACCCACCGAAGCCCCCACCGAACCGCCCGAGATGTCTCCGCCGCCACCACCCCCGGAGCTCCCCGCCGACGCTTCATCCGATGCGGTGACCGAGTCGTAGGCTCGGGCCATGGAGCGTTCGCTGCTCGGGATCCTCGCCGCCTTCCGCGACGAGGGCTTCACCTACGAGTTCCACACCCGTCCCGGTGGCGTGGTGGAGTGCGGCGGGTGCCACGCCTCGCACCCGGCCGACAGCCTGCAGCTGCATCAGCTGGAGCGGCTCGAGGGCGACTCCGACCCGTCCGAGATGCTGGCGGTGTGCGCGGTGGCGTGCCCCGACTGCAGCATGCAGGGCACGCTGGTCCTCATGTTCGGGCCCGAGGCCACCCGCGAGGACGACGACGTCATGGAACTGCTCGACGACGCCCGTCGCCCCTGATCCTCCCCCTGCCCTGCCGCGTTCCGACGTCGAATTCCTGCGTCCAGGAGCGGGAATTCGACGTCAGAACGCAGGAATGCTGCGACCGGCGAGTGGGTTCACGAACCCGTGCACCTCGTCGCCATCTCCGGGAGCCTCAAGCAGTCGTCGGCCAACTCCGCGCTGGTGCGAGCCATGCACGACGCCGCACCCGACCACGTCGAGGTGTGGGACGGGCTCGGCGACCTGCCCCACTTCACGCCCGACGACGACGGCGGCGCGCCGGTGGCCCGCTTGCGCGACGCGGTGACGCGCGCCGACGCGCTGGTGATCGCCACTCCGGAGTACGCGGGTGGCATGCCCGGCTCGCTCAAGAACGCGCTCGACTGGCTGGTCGGCACCGGCGAGCTCTACGACAAGCCGGTCGTGGTGGTGAGCGCGGCCCCGAGCCCCGAGCGTGGTGTGCACG
>DASUAS010000440.1:0-5814 GCA_035763625.1 Acidimicrobiia bacterium | reverse complement strand
ATCGCGTCAGGCTGGGATCGGACAGAGCAACGTGACCCAAGACGACGACATCATCGTGGGTGCCGGCTCGGCGGGTCTACCGCCGCGGGTTCGGTTCGCGACCGGTACGACGGTGAAGGACTTCGACTGGTACCGCCAGTGGTTGCACGCCGCGGAGCGAGCGAGGTTCGAGATCGTCACCGTCGGCGATTCGCAGTCGCTGTGGGCCGACCCGTTCGTCGCAATGGCGTTCGCGGCCGAGGTCACCGACGCGCCCGGCATCGCACTGACGGTGTCGAACCCGCAGACCCGGCATCCGGCTGTCGTCGCGAGCAGTCTGGTGGCGCTCCAGCAGTTGTCCGGCGGCAGGATCCGCTACGGGCTGAGCAGCGGCGACAGCGCATTGCGCAACATCGGCGTTCCGGCGGCGAGCCTCTCGCAGCTTCGTGAGTTCGGCGTCGCGGTGAAGGAGCTCTGCGCGGGTCGTACCGCGCAGTTCCGCGGGCAGGAACTGGTCCTCCGATGGGGACGATACGAGACCCCGCTCTGGATGGCAGCAGAGGGACCGAAGACGCAGTTCCTCGCCGGGCAGATCGCCGATGCCGTCATCTTGTCGAACGCCTTGGATCGCGACGTCATGGAGGCGGCGAAGCAGAACATCGCTGCCGGCGCCGCCGCCGCCGGACGCCGGCTCGACGACATCGAGATCTGGTGCATGGCCGCGATGAGCCCGGGCCGGACCGAAGAAGAAGGGATCGCCCGGGTGCGCTACCTCTTGGCCGGTACGGCGAACCACGTCTACCGGTTCCACACCGACGGCAAGGCGGTTCCCGAGCAGTACCTGGGCGCGATCGCCGAGCTCCAGCGGCGCTACGACTCGACCGCGCACGCAACCCCAGAACGGGCCCAGGCGAACGCCGAGCTCGTCGAGGAGCTCGGCCTCGTGGAGTTCCTCGCCGGACGGTCGGTGATCGCGGGCCCGCCCGAACGTCGCGTCGAACGCATCCGCGAAATCGCGGCCGCGGGCGCGACGAACCTCATCGTGAGCCAGTTCGTCGACGACCAGCTCGCCTTCATGGACGAGTTCGCCGCAGAGATCGCCCCCGCGTTCTCCGACGTAGCGTGAACGACGTGACCGCGCCCATCGCCACCGCGCTCGACGACGTCGTGCCGAGCACCGTGTACGCGGCGCCCCGCCATGCGAGCGGCGTGGCGTGGAGCAAGCGGGTGAGCCCGGAGCCGTCTTCGATCTGGATGGCGGTCTCCGAGCTCGATGACGGTGGCACCATCGAGTGGGACGACGACCACGGTGACGACGGTGTGTACGTGATGAGTGGCGCGCTCGACGTGGACGCCGCATCGAGCGGCTCGCAATCGGGGGGCTCGTCGTCGGAGGTGTCGCGCTGCCCGGCGGACGGCGCGGTTGTCGTGGAGTCCGGCGTCATCTGCGTGGCGCGCGCGGTCGGTGTCACGACGGTCGTCCATTGCGGTGCGCGCAACGCGGAGCCCCCGGCGGACGGGCTCTACGGCGCGCCCGACGCCACGGGCCACGGCGTGCACGTGGTCGGTGAGCGCGGCTGGTTCGCCTCCGGCAACCGCGAGCGGGTCGCCGTGCGGTGGTTCGCCGATTCCACGTGTCCGACGTGCCGCATCGCCCTGTTCCACGTCGTCCGTACGGAAGGCGGCGTGCGCGACCGGTCGCACACCCATACACAGGACGAGCTGATCTACGTGATCGACGGCAGCGTGGTGGTGGGCGGGGTCGAGCACGGCTCGGGCACGTGCCTGGCGCTCCCGGCCCTGACCCGCTATTCACTCACCAGTGGTGACGACGGCTTCGCGATCCTCAACTATCGGCGTGACGTGTCGGTACAGGCCTACCAACCGGGCGAGCCCGAAGAGCTTGAAGGCGCGCTGGCGCGGGGCGGCGCGGCGGTGAACGACTTCCGATAGACAGTCGAAGGGAAGAGTGGTTTCGTGCTGATCTCCGCCGATTCTCACGTCGTCGAGCCCGGCGACCTCTGGACGTCACGACTCCCTGCTGGGCTCCGCGACCGAGCTCCGCGGGCGGTGCAGGATGCCAGCAACCACCACTGGTACCTCATCGGTCCCGACGGCGCACGCGGGGTCGATCTCACGCTGTCGCGCGGCGCCGGCATGACCACCGCCGAGGTCCAGGCGATCCTCGACGCGGACCCGTCGGCCGACGTCGGCGCCCGTGGAGGGAGCGATCCCGTCGCGCGGCTGCGCGATCTCTGGAACGACGAGACGGTGGCCGACGTCCTCTACCCGACGGCCGGGCTCAGCGTGCTGCAGATGGACGACATCGAGCTGCAGGAGGCATGCTGCCGTGCCTACAACGACTGGCTCATCGAGTTCTGCGCGGTTGATCCCGTGCGTCTCGTCGGGCTCGCACTGCTCGCCACCAACGACATGGAGCGCGCCGTCGCGGAGCTCGAGCGCACGCGGGCGTCGGGCCTGCGCGGCGCCATCATCTGGAGCGCGCCACCTCCCGGCTCGTCGTTCTTCGACGACGACTACGAGCCGCTCTGGGCGGCGGCCGCGGCTGCCCGCATGCCGGTCTCGCTGCACATCCTGGCCGGCCGGAAGCTGAGCATGAACATCCGGCAGTTCAACCAGGACCTCGAGGGCACGTTCTACGCCGCCTTCGAGACCCGTCAGGAGATCCACCGGTCGGTGTGCGAGCTCATCGCCGCCGGCGTCTTCGAGCGCCATCCCGACCTGCGGGTCGTCGCGGCCGAGGCCGGCATCGAGTACGCAGGCAACCTCGAGCGCAAGCTCGACTCCGGCTACACGTCGTTCTGGAAGAAGTTCGCGAGCCTCACGATGACGCCGTCGGAGTACTTCCGTCGGAACGTGTACCTCACCTACATCAACGATCCGCTCGGGCTGAACAACCTGCGCTTCACGGGTGCCGACCACTTCATGTGGTCGGGTGACTATCCGCACCAGGCGTCGGTGTGGCCAGAGTCACGACGCGCCATCGAGCGTGATCTCGACGCGGTCGACGGCATCGACGACGACACCCTCGACAAGCTGACCGTCGCCAACGTGGCGCGGCTCTACGACATCGACGTCGACGAGGTGGCACTGCCCAGCCCGGCCATCGCGGCCGACGTGGAACACGGCGCACGGGCGAGCGCGTGATGGACGTCGACGACATCCGCTTCAAGATCGCAGCCGCCCGTCGGATCCTTGCTCGCAACGGCTGCGAGAGCAGGGTCGCCGGGCACGTCAGCGCGCGTGCCGAGGGCGAGGACGCGTTCTACGTCTCACCGTTCGAGTACTTCGACGAGACCCTGCCCGATCGCATCGTGAAGGTGAGCATGGACCTCGACGTCCTCGAGGGCGACTGGGAGGCGTCGCCTGCCATCCGCTTCCATGCCGGCTTCTACCGTGCGAGGCCGGACGTGAACTCGGTGATCCACACGCACTCACGCTGGGTCTCGATCTTCGCGACGACGCGGCGCACGATCGGGATGTACAACGTCGTGTCCGTGCTCTTCCACGAGGATCAAGCGCTCTACGAGGACGACGGCTCGCACGGTCCCGTCGATCCCGAACTGATGTGCGCGGCGCTCGGCGACCGGCGCGTGCTGCTGATCAAGAACCACGGTGCGATCGTCGTGTCGCAGTCGTTGGAGAACGCGACCATCGAGGCATGCATGCTCGAGGTCGCGGCCGAGTACCACATGAGAGCCGAAGCGATCGGGGGGACCGAGTTTCCCGACGTCGAGGCTCGCCGCGCGCGGGAGAAGTACCACAAGTACTTCCTGCCGCAGATGTGGGACGCGAACTTCCGGCGCCTCCGGAGATCGGACCCCGACCTGTTCGCGTTCGTCGGGGAGTGAGATGAACGACACGGGTGCGTGCGCGGGTCTCACCATCGTCGACTTCAGCCAGGGCATGGCGGGTCCGATGGCGACGATGATCCTGGCCGACCACGGTGCCGACGTCGTGAAGGTGGAGCCGCCCGCAGGCGACTTCGCGCGCGGCACGCCCGGCTTCCTGATGTGGAACCGCGGCAAGCGGTCGGTCGTCCTCGACCTGACGACGACCCGCGACCGCGATCGGGTGGGGGCGCTCGTGCAGGGCGCCGACGTGGTGGTCGAGAGCTTCCGTCCCGGCGTCGCGGCGCGCCTCGGCATCGGTTACGACGCCGTTGCCGCCGCCAACCCGGCCGCGGTGTACTGCTCGATCACCGGCTTCGGCCGCCACGACCCCCGTTCGCAACGTCGTTGGTACGAGGCGGTGGTCGCGGCCACCGCCGGCCGCATGGTGGGTCTCGATCCGCTGAGTGGCGCGGTCCCGAACCAGGATCGCCGGGCGCCCATCTACACCGCGGCGCCGATCGCGTCGTACGGCGCGGGGCAGCTCGCGCTGCAGGGGATCCTCGCCGCGTTGCTCGTGCGCCGGCGCACGGGTCGCGGTCAGTGGGTCGAGTCGAGCTTGGTCGCCGGTGAAGCGGCGTTCCTCATGCGCCAGGACATGGGTCGCGGTGGTCCGGATCGCACGGGACTGCCGGAGACGCCCCGCCCGTTGCATCGCGGCATCGTGATGTGCTTCCTGACCGCCGAGTGCTCCGACGGCAAGTTCATCCAGATGTGCGCGCGGCAGGACCACCACTTCCGGAACTGGATGGTCACGCTGGGTATGGAGGCGATCTTCGACGACCCGCGCTACGCGGCTGCGCCCCTCGGCATCCCGACCGTCGACGACGTCGAAGCGCTCGAGCGGCGCATCCGCGAGCGCATGCTCACCAGGACGCGCGAGGAGTGGATGGAGCTCTTCGTGGCCAATGACGTCGGCGCCGATCCGTTCCTGGAACCGGCCGAGTTCCTCGACTTCCCCGAGATGGTCGCCAACGAGCGGGTCGTCGAGCTCGAGGATCCGGGTGTCGGCCGTGTGCGCGAGGTCGGCCCGCTCGCCACCATGAGCGACACGCCCGCGCGCATCGAACGATCCGCGCCTGCACTCGGTGCCGACACCGACGCGGTGCTCGCCGCGCTCGACCGGCCGCGCCTGCGCCGATCGCCCCCGATCGCCGACGTTCCCGCGCCCGGGCCCCACGCGCTCTCGGGCGTCACCGTCGTCGAGTTGGCGTACTACGTCGCCGCGCCGCTCGCGAGCACGTTGCTCGGGGAGCTGGGCGCGCGCGTGATCAAGGTCGAGCCCCTGGCGGGCGACCCGGCCCGGCGCACGGGACTCCAGAACGCCAAGTTCCTGGTGGGCAAGGAGAGCATCGCTCTCGACCTCAAGTCCGACGAGGGTCGCACGATCCTGCAGCAGCTCATCTCCCGTGCCGACGCGTTGCTCCACAGCTTCCGGCCCGGCGTGCCGGAGCGCCTCGGGCACGACTTCGACACCGCGCACGCGATCAATCCGCGCCTCGTCTACGTCTACGGCGGCTCCTACGGGTCGCGTGGGCCTTGGAACATGCGGCCCGCCTTCCACTCGACACCCAACGCGCTGTGCGGCGGCGGCTTCGCGCAGGCCGGCATCGGGAACCCACCCGTCGACGACTCCTACCCCGACCCCGGCTCCGGCATCGCCACCGCCACCGCGATCCTGCTCGGGCTCTGGGCGCGCGAGGGCACCGGGCGGGGACAGTACGTGGAGACCAGCATGATCTCGAGCGCCGGCTACATCCACTCCGACGACCTCGTGCTCTACGACGGCCGCCCCGCGCCGCGCCGCCCTGACTCGGGCCAGCACGGGCTGCACGCGTGCTACCGCCTCTACGAAGCTGCCGACGGCTGGGTGTTCGTGGCTGCGTGGCGCGACGCCGAGTTCGAGGCGTTGGCGCGCGCGCTC
>DASUAS010000439.1:0-3972 GCA_035763625.1 Acidimicrobiia bacterium | reverse complement strand
CGTCTCCCGGCGTGCAGCTGTTCGAGTCGCGCGACGACATCCCCGACGTCATGGCCGACCTCGACGTCCTCGCGTTCCCATCGGTGGAGCCGGAGTCGTATGGGCTCGTCCTCGTGGAGGCGCTGGCGAGCGGCACGCCCGCGGTCGCATCCGACCACGGCGGGCCACCCGAGATCGTGGCCCGGGCCACGCCGGGGACGGCGCGCGTCGTCCGCCCCGGTGATGCCGACGCCCTCGCCGCCGCGCTGCTCGCGCTGTTGCCCAAGGCCACGTCGCCCGAGCGGCGGCGCGCCCGTCTCCCAGCGTTCACGCCGCCACCCGCGCGCTTCGCCGACCTGTTCCGATCGCTCGCCTCGGTTCGCCGCGCGCCAGTCGGCGGGCCGGGCGAAGCCCGCGCCCGCCACTGACCCGCCAACCTCGACGACGCTCACCGCCTGCGGGCGAACCGGGACATCGCGAGGGCGCCGAACACCACCGCGATGCCGACGCACCACGCGAGGCTCAGGGCCACCCAGTACGTCGTGCTGTGGCCCAGCCCGACCGCGTCGGTGCCTCCGAGGGTCAAGCTGCGGAGCGCGTTGCTCAGGACCGTGAAGGGCTGGTTGTTGGCGACCGGTTGCAGCCACCCCGGAAGGGACGCGGCCGGGACGTAGGCCGCCGAGATGAACGCAACCGGGATCACCAGGAGGGTGGCCATGCCGTTGGCCGCCTGCGCGCTGCTCGACACCAACCCGATCGTGATGAAGATCCATGTGAAGCAGTAGGTCGCCACCACGAGCAGCGCGACCGCGAGCACCACGTCGGCCGCGTCAGCGTGGAGGCGGAAGCCCACGATGAACGCGAGGACGGTGGAGACGAGCATCCCCCAGAGGGTCAGCGCGGTGTCGGCGAGTGAACGCCCGAACAGCACCGACGATCGCGGGATCGGCAGCGAGCGCAGCCGGTCGTGCACCCCGGTGGTCGCATCCTCCGCGACGCCGGAGCTCGCCGGCATTCCCAGCCACAGGATGCCGGTCACGAGGAAGCCCGGCACGAGGAAGTCGACGTAGTCGAGCCCGTTGCCGGGCTGGATGGCGCCGCCGAAGATGTAGCGGAACATGAAGAGGAAGAGCGCGCCCTGCACGGTGCCCAACATGAGCAGCTGCGGGGTGCGGAAGAACTGGAGCACGGTTCGCTTCGCGTTCTGGAGCGTCGCGGTCAGGAAGTCGGCGCCGCTGAGGCGGGCAGTGCGCGCCGCGGCGACGCGGCTGTTCGTGAGGGTGTCGGTGATGGTCATGGCAACGCCTCCAGGCGTCAGGCGGCGTCGGCCGCGGCGGACTGCGGATCGGGGTCGGGCCCGTTCGGTTCGATCGGTTCACCGGTGACGGCGAGGAAGACCTCGTCGAGGCTCGGCCGCCGCAAACCCACGTCGTCGACCTCGATGTCGCGCTCGTCGAGCAGGCGGACGACGTCGCGCAGCTCGTCGCCACCGCCGTCGACGGGAACGGAGACCCGCTGGGTGTCCAGGTCGGTGTGCGGCGCTTCGGAGCCGATGCGGGCGAGCGTCGCCTCCACCGCCGGGAGGTCGCCGCCCGAGCGGGGCCGGACCTCGATCACGTTCCGGCCGGCACGGTCCTTCAGCTCGTCGGGCGTCCCCGCGGTGATGACACGGCCCTGGTCGATGATCACGATCTGGCGCGCCAGCTGGTCTGCCTCTTCCAGGTACTGGGTGGTGAGCAGGACGTCGGTGCCGTCGGCAACCAGGTTCTGGATCGCGTTCCACAGCTCGATGCGGCCCCGGGGATCGAGCCCGGTGGTGGGCTCGTCGAGCAGCAGCAGCTGGGGCCGTCCGACCAGGCTGGCGCCGAGATCGAGGCGGCGCCGCATGCCACCGGAGTACGTGCGCACCAGGCGGTCGCCGGCGTCGGCGAGGTCCAGGCGCTCGAGCACGTCGGCGGCGGCGGCGACGGCCGCGCGCCGACTCATCCCGAACAGCCGCGCAACCATGCGCAAGTTCTCGGTGCCGGTCATCGCCGGCTCGACCGACGCGTACTGGCCGGCGAGGCCGATGACCTCGCGCACGCGCTTGGGCTCTGCGCACGCGTCGATGCCTGCGACTCGAACGTCACCGCTGTCGGGCCGCAGCAACGTCGCGACCGCGCTCACGAACGTCGTCTTGCCGGCACCGTTCGGTCCCAGGAGCGCGGTGACGTGGCCGGATTCGGCGACGAGGTCGAGACCGGTGAGGGCGCGCACGTCGCCGAACGACTTCGTCACGCCGTGGGCTTCGATGATCGGATCCATGTGAATCTCCTTCCACGGGGTACGAATCCGCTGACCCCCAGAGGACGAAGCCGGCACCGGGAACGTGACAACCCGGTGGATGTCACACTTCGACGCGCTGTGTCGTCCTCATGGGGCACGCTCCGTGTCCACCGACCCCACGGGGAGGACGCCATGCCGACCGCCGCCTTCGATCCCCGCATCGGCGACATCGCCGGTCGTGAGCATCGTCGCCTGCTCGACGTCGCCTTCCGGATGCTCGGTGACATGGGCCGGGCCGAGGACATGGTCCAAGAGGCGTTCGTCCGCCTCGCTCGCACCGATCTCGACCGCATCGACGACGTGCGCGGGTGGCTCGTGGTCGTCGTCGGGCGCCTCTGCCTCGATCACCTCCGCGCCGCGAGCACCCGCCGCGAAGCCGCCGCGGAGACGTGGACGCTCGAAGCTGCGACCGCGGACGAGGCGGACCCGGCCGATCGGGTGACCCTGGACGACGCCGTGCGCAGCGCGCTGCTCACCATGCTCGAGCGCCTCACGCCAGCGGAACGCACCGCGTTCGTGCTGCACGACGTGTTCGGCTTTCCCTTCGACACCGTCGGTACGGTCGTGGGGCGTTCACCGGCCGCCTGCCGGCAACTCGCCACGCGTGCGCGCCAACGGCTGCGGGCCGAAGCCGCACCTGTGCGCGCCCACGTCGAATCGCCCGAGCACCACGTCGTCGTCGAGCGGTTCATGGCTGCCGCGGCCGGCGGCGATCTCGGCGCGCTCATGCAAGTCCTCGATCCCGACGTCTCGGGCGACGGCACCCCCGGCGGCGTGATCACGGCGGCAGGGCCGCCGACCCACGGCCCCGAAGACGTCGCTCGCCGCGTGATCGGCTACGTCGGGCCGCGCACCGGCACCACGCTCGTCTCGTCGTTCGTCAACGACCAACCCGCAGTCCTCGTGACGCGCGACGGCAGCATCGTCGTCGTGCTGCTCCTGGACATCCGCGACGGCCTCGTCGAGCACATGCACGCGGTCGGCGATCCGACCGGGCTCGCGAACGCTTCCCAGTAGCGCCTCACTGCCGACGCGGTCGGCGCGAGGAGATGATCAGCTCGCACCCTTCGCGCGGGCGTACGCGCGTCGCGCCCGTCGGTACACGGGTGAGTCGGCCGAGAGCCGGGCGCGGAGCGAGTCCTTGGCGCGCTGCTCGAGTGAGCTGCGCAGCCACGTGGTGAGGCCGAGCCGCCGGCGGTACTCGGCGAAGTACGCCCGGAGCTCGCTCTCGGTGCGGGCTCGGCCGTTGTCCGCGTACTTCGTGACCCAGGGCGTGAACCCCGGGTAGAGACCCGAGCTCGGCCACGGTCCGTGCAACGCCGTCGTCATGTAGTTGCCGATGAGGAGGTCGTCGAAGATCTCCCACTCGACCGCGCGCGTCAGCGACGCGCGCGGCACCGCGAAGGTGACCGACCGACCGGTGGCGCGCCCACCCAGGTCGATGGCGTGCTCCTCGCCCCCCACGCGGAACACGACACGGTCGACGTGACGTGCCAGGCGCTCGATCCCGGTGAAGTAGTCGCGCACGGCGTCGACGTCGTCGCGTTCGAGCGATTCCGACCAGTCGTCACCGAACTCCTCGGGTGCGAACGCGAGCTCGGGCGCCGCAGGCGGGTCGATGCCCTCCCACGACCCCGTCGTCACGTCGTAGCGCACGAACGCGGGCAG
>DASUAS010000438.1:0-4277 GCA_035763625.1 Acidimicrobiia bacterium | reverse complement strand
GCCGCTTTGACCGACCGCACGCGTGCGGTGATCCCGGTCCACCTCTACGGTCGACCGACCCGCCTTCCCGACCTCGGCGTACCGGTCGTGGAGGACGCGGCCCAGGCGTTCGGCGCGCTCGACCCGGCGAGTGGCTCCGCCGCCGCCGCGTACAGCTTCTATCCCACCAAGAACCTCGGCGGTGTCACCGATGGCGGCGCCGTCGTCACCGACGACGATGCGCTCGCCGACGCGCTGCGGTTGCTGCGCGCACACGGTCACGCCGGTGATTACGTGCACACGGTGGTGTCCACCAACGCACGCCTGTCCGACGTCGCCGCCGCCGCGCTCCGCGTGGGACTGCCTCACGTCGAGCAGCAGAACGTGCGACGGGGCGAGATCGCGGCGCGCTACCGCGACGCGGCGCCCGACCTCCGCTGGCCGATCGACCACCCCCGCCACGTGTACCACCTCTGCGTGGCGCGCGTGCCCGACCGCGACGCGTTCCGTCGGCGCCTTCCGTTCGACACCGGTGTGCACTACCCGCGTGCTCTCACCCAGCAGCCCGCGTACCAGCACTTCGTGCGCGCCGCGTGCCCGGAAGCGGAGCGCTGGGCAGCCGAGTGCGTATCGTTCCCGTGCTTCCCCGAGATGACGGACGACGAGATCGAGGCGGTGTGTCGAGCGATCCGGTGAACCCGGCAGTCCAGGCCGTCTCGGTCTTCTTCCCCTGCTACAACGACGAAGCCACCATCGCCCGGATGGTGGAGGTCGCGGTCGCGACCATCGGGCGACTCGGCGTCGACGACGCCGAGGTCATCGTCGTCAACGACGGATCGTCCGATCGCTCCGCGGCGATCCTCGCCGGGCTCCAGACCGAGGAACCGCTGCTGCGCGTCGTCACGCACGAGCGCAACCGAGGCTACGGCGGCGCACTGCTCTCCGGCTTCGCGGCGTCGACGAAGCAGTGGGTCTTCTACACCGACGGTGACGGGCAGTTCGATCCCGCCGAGCTGGAGCTCCTCGTGCAACGGGCGTCTGACGACGTCGACGTGGTGCAGGGCTACAAGCTCCGGCGGGCCGATGGCCTCGTGCGGGCGGTCATCGGCCGCGTGTACCACCGCTTCGTGAAGTCCATGTTCGGCCTGCGCATCCGCGACACCGACTGCGACTTCCGCCTCATCCGCCGGCGCGCGCTCGATCGGGTGACGCTCGTGCACACGACCGGTGTGATCTGCGTCGAGCTGGTGCGCAAGCTCCAGGACGAGGGCGCCCGGTTCACCGAGGTCGGCGTGCACCACTACCGTCGGGTCCACGGCACGTCGGAGTTCTTCCGCGTCGGCGCCATCGTCCGCACGCTGCGCGACCTCGCGGGGCTCTGGGTGCAGATGGTCGTGTTGCGGCGCGGCCGCACCTCGGTCAGCGCGTAGCGAGGACCACGACCGACGTGCCCAGCGGGACGTCGTGGTGGGCGAGCCAGCGACGTTCGCGTTCGGCCAACGGCGCGAAGACGCGGTCGAGTGCGCGCTTGTCGACGTCGGAACCCGCCGGTTCGTCACGACGACCGCGCACCCGGTTGAGGGCGCCGAGCATCGCAGCCGGTGGCGCGAGGAATGAGTACGCGTAGGTGCAGCGCTGCACGGTGAGGCCGGCCGCGGTGGCGAGCTCGGCCAGACCAGCGCGCCGATAGCGGCGTCGACCGTGCACGGTGGCGTCGTGCGCGCGCCCCAGCAGGGCGAACGCGGGCTCGACCAGCAGGACCGCCCCGCCGCGCTTCGTCACGCGTGCGAGCTCGTGCAGCGCGGTCGCGTCGTCGCGGACGGTGTAGAGCACGGTCAGACCCACCACCGCGTCGTACGACTCGTCGGCGAAGGGAAGAGCCTCCACGCTCGCCTGCACCGGCGCGGTGGTGCGCCGGCGGGTGCTCACGAACGCGAGCGCGTCGGGGGAGAGGTCGACCCCCACCACTGCACCGTGCTCCGAGAGCCATGCGCCGTTGCCGCCGGGACCGCACCCGGCGTCGAGGACCCGCTCGGTGCGCTGGAGCCAGGGGCCCAGGAGGTCGGCGGCCAGCGCCCGCGTGTTGCGGTACCACCAGTGGTCGTCTTCGACCGCGGCGATGCGCGCGTACTCCTCGAGCTCCACGCGGGGCGAGGGTATCGGGACGGCGGGGTCAGCGCGCGGCGACGCGCACGGCGTCGATGACGAGGTCGGACGACGACCACGCCTGCACCCCGACGCGATCGCCGGTCGCCGCGTCCCGTCCGCGGTCGGCCGACGCCTGCTTCAGGTTCTCGACCGTCAGCACCTCGACGCCGTTCACCTGCGCGCTGAGGTGCTCACCGAGCACTTCGATGCGCACGAGCAGCGTGCCGTACATCGCCGCGGGATCGTCACCGTTCACGCGGGCGATCGGGTTCCACAGCTCGCGGTCGGCCTGCCACTGCCGCACGAGGTACCCGCCGCCGTCGTAGATGGGGTCGATGTCGAACGAGTAGCCCGACATCCGACCGTCGTCGTCGATCGAGGCCCGGAACAGCACGCCGAGGCCGGGACCGGAGCGGAAGTCGACCTCCACCTCGGCGACGAAGTCGGGGGTGCTGGTCACGTCGGCGAGGGCCCAGCGTTCGTCGGCCCGGCGCATCACCAGGCCACCTTGGCCGCGCACCTCCACGAGGGGGAGGGCGTTGCCGAGCTGCCAGTCGGGACCGGCGGTCACGAACTCCTCGCCCGCGGCTCGGCGCTCCGGCTCCGGCTCGCGGCCGGCGATGGGCTCCCAGCCGGCGGAGGCGACCGCGTCGAGGGCGGGCGGGGCCGCGTCGGTCTCGGGCTCGTCGGTGCCGTCGGCGCGCCAGCAGATCGGCGCCAACTCGGTGCCCTCGGACTCGGGCTCGAGGACCGGCTCGAACGAGACGGGCTCGAGCGTCTCGGTCGGGGAGAAGTCGTCGTCGGCGTCGTCGACCGCGACCGGCGTCTCGGTCGGCGGGGTCCACTCGTCCCACATCGGCGGCGCGCCGGTGAGGGGGAGCCCGGTCGCTTCGTCCGTCGCGTCCTGCTCGTCGGCCGGCTGCGTCCAGAGATCCCATGTGGGCGACGCGTCAGCCGCCGGAGTGGCAGTGGGGTCGAGTGCCGTGGTGTCGAAGGTGGCGAAGACGTCGAAGGTGGCGAAGACGTCGACCGCCCCCTCGCCGATCTCCTCGCCGATCTCGTCCTGCTCACCCGCGATCGCGGCCTCGTCGACCGCGTCGTCGACCTCACCCGTCTCGACGGTTGCCAGCGGCTCCCAGGTCTCGGCGGGCTCGACGGGCTCGACCGGCGGCCACGCCTCGGCCGCCTCGGCCCCGTCGACCGTCCCTGTCTCCGCCGCCGGGGCCCACGGCTCGGCGAACATCGCCAGGCCGGGGTCGGTCTCGGTCTCGGGCGTGCCCCAGTCCACGTAGAAGCCGGTGTCGACCGCAGCCGGATCGGGACGGTGGTCCCAGGCGCCGAGGTCGGCCGGTTCGCTCGGCCACTCGCCGGTCGACCACGGGTTCACGTCGACGGTGGCGGGGTCGGACGTGGACGTGGTGGTGTCGGAGGCGGCGGATTCGACCGGCGACCACGCCTCCGGATCCCAGGCCGCGCCGGCCCAGGTGTCTTCGCCCAGCGTCATCGGCTCGCCTTCGGGAACGTCGATGGCCTCGTCGATCCCGCCGGGCGCGACGCTTTGCGGCGACGTCCACTCGTCGGTGCTCTCCCAGAAGCCGTTCGGCGCAGCCGCGGTGCCGTCGGGCGCCGGAGGCTGCCAGCCTTCGGTCTCCCACGTGGCCGGTTCGGGAGCCGGGTCGGCCCGGCCGACGAGCGGTGGTTCGCCCAGGTCCCACGTCGCCGAACCCTGGCGCAGCGCCACGTCGATCGGAGGCGCGTCCGCCGCGTTCCAGGCCGCGGCGCCGGCGGCGGTGATCTCCGGCATCTCGCTGTCCACCAGCTCCACCGTGCCCTCGGGCGGACCGAGCGTGGGCACACCCACGAGCGGGCCGTCGAACGGGTCGGGGGGAGCGAGGAGGTCGGGCACCGGCGCGGACGGATCGCCCAGCGGCACCGGCTCGGGCAGGCGCGCGAGCTCCTCGAACACGTCGACGTTGTGCCCGTGCACGGGGTCGAACGGCGCGTCGATCGGCTGGTCGAGGAAGGCGGGCGGCGCGGCGGGGAACGTCTGCACGGGCTCGGGCTCGACGTCGGGTTCGAACGTGGTCGCGGCCGCAACCGACTCGACCGGTGCCACGGGCGCGTCGGGTTCGGGGGGCGCCTCGGGGGGC
>DASUAS010000437.1:0-19196 GCA_035763625.1 Acidimicrobiia bacterium | reverse complement strand
CGATCGCGACCAGGTCGAGCGCGACCTGCCCGGCGGCGGTGTGCGCGAGCGCGCTCGCCGACACCGCCGCCAACGATCGCATCGCCGACACCGCGACGTGCGCCGACGACTGGAGGTCGTCGAGCGCCTCGGCGGCCAGGTCGGTGGTGGCGTCGAGGAAGTCGACACCGGCGTCGACCGCCTCGTCCGCCCGGTCGCCGAGCCATCCGCCGACGTCGCACACCGCGTCGACCGCGTCGCCGATGAACGGGAGGCCGGTGTCGCAGTCGTCGGCGTCGGTGTACCCGCTCGCGCCGGCGACACCGGGAGTGGGGAGCCGCAGCGACGTCTGCAGGTCGCGGCGTTCCCGCGCTGGTGACCACGCACGCTCGTCGGGCGCGTCGGCAGGGACGAGGTGGACCAGCTTGGTGAGGTCGGACGGATGGAACAGCTGCATGGGATCGACGTAGCGATCGCCGACACGCAACCCGAGGTGGAGCACGGTCCCGTCGTGATCAGGACCGGTGCCGCCGGTGGTGCCGACCACGTCGCCGCGCGCCACCGACTGGCCGGTGCGCACCACCACCGACGCCAGGAAGGAGTACGACGTGCGCAACCCGCCGGCGTGGGTGATGGTGACGTGGAGGGTCCCCGCCACGGAGCCGGCGAAGCTCACGACGCCGTCGTTGGCGGCACGCACGGCCGCGCCGGGGGTGGCGGCGAGGTCGGCGCCGCGGTGGCCGGCGCCGTAGACGGAGGCGGGTGCCTCGAAGGGATGGACCACCGCCCCGTCGACCGGACGCAGCCAACCGACGCCATCATCGGGAACGGTGGCGTCAGCCGAGCGCGCGGGGCGCGCGGTGACGACGACCGTGACGGCGGTGAACAGGACGACAGCGAACGCGCGCCATCCAGGAGCGCGTCGGTGCGCAGGAATCGAACACATGGCCCTTCCCGAGGTCGGAACGACACGACATCCGGGGAAGGGATGGAGGAAGTGCGACGACCCTACCGGGGGCGCACGCGCGCGCCAAGGGCCAATCGCGTGGATCAGCGGATCAGGAACGGATCAGGTGCGCTCGCGCTCGGGTTCGGAGAGGCGACCGCGCAGCTGCAGGATCGACTTGGTGTGGATCTGGCACACGCGGCTCTCGGTGACGTTGAGCAGCTTGCCGATCTCGGCGAGGGTGAGGCCCTCGTAGTAGTAGAGCGTGAGCACCAGCCGCTCGCGGTCGGGCATGCGGTTGATGGCGTCGGCGAGCAGGTGCTTCATCTCGTCGACCTCGTACGCCTCGACCGGGTCGTGCTTGCCGTCGGTGATGGTGTCGCTCACGGTCGCCGAGCCCTGGCGGTCGGAGGAGCCGGCCGCGAGCAGGTCGTCGAGCGCGACGAGACCGGTGAACGAGATCTGCGAGAGCGTCTGGGTGAGCTCGCCCTCGCTCCAGTCGAGCTCGGCGGCGACCTCGGCGTCTTCGGGGCTCCGGCGCAGCTCGTTCTCGAGCTTCGAGATCGCCCGCTCGATGGCACGCGCCTTCGCCCGCACCGAACGCGGGACCCAGTCGATCGAGCGCAGCTCGTCGATGATCGCACCCTTGATGCGCGAGATCGCGTACGTCTCGAACTTGAACCCGCGTCCGGGATCGAACTTGTCGATGGCGTCGATGAGCCCGAAGATCCCGTAGCTCACGAGGTCGGCCTGCTCGATGTTCTGAGGAAGACCGGCCGCGACGCGCCCGGCGACGAACTTCACGAGGGGCGAGTAGTGCAGGATCAGCCGTTCGCGCGCGGTCGCGGTGCCGTTCGCCTTGTAGTCGGTCCAGAGCGCTTCGAGCGCTTCGTTGGGATCGTCAGGCACGAGGGTGGGTCGCTTCGTAGACGGCGCGGAGCCGGTCGCGGGTCACGTGGGTGTAGATCTGGGTGGTTGCGAGATCTGCGTGCCCGAGGAGCTCCTGGACTGCCCGGAGGTCGGCGCCGCCCTCGAGCAGGTGCGTAGCGTACGCGTGGCGCAGCGCGTGGGGGTGGACGGCGCGTCCGTCCGGGAGCGGGTGGTGCTCGAGCACCCGGCGGGCGTCGCGGGGCGTCAACGCACGGCCGCGCTGGTTGAGGAACACCAGGTCCGACGGCGAGTCGGGGGTCGCGAGCGCAGGCCGGCCGCGGGACAGCCAGGCCGAGACCGCGTCCATCGCGGGACCACCGAGCGGCACCCGCCGCACCTTGGATCCCTTGCCCAGCACGGTGACGAGCCCTCGATCGAGGTCGCAGTCGACGAGGGTCAGCCCGCAGCACTCCGAGACCCGGAGTCCGGCGCCGTAGAGCACCTCGAGGACGGCGAGGTCTCGCAGGACCACCGCGACCGCGACCGGGTCGTCGCCCTCCTCGGCCGCGACGAGATCGACCGCGTCGGCAACCTCGTCGAGCAGGTCGTTGGCCTCCTCGCTGCGGATCACGCGGGGCAGGCGGCTGGCGCCCTTCGGCGCTCGCAGCAGCCCGCCGAGGTCGCGGTCGATCACGCCCTGCCGGCGGAGGAACCGCAGGTAGGCCCGGAGCGCCGCGGCCTTGCGGGCGATCGTCGTGCGGGCGAAGCCGCGGGTGTCGAGGTAGGCGAGGAACCGGCGCAGCGTGCGGTGGTCGAGCGCGTTCGGTCCCCCGGGGCAGCCGCCCCGTTCGGCCCACGCGACGAACTCGGCCACGTCCCGCTCGTACGCCGCGCGCGTGTGCGGGCTGCGCCCGACGAGGGACTCGGCGAACGCCTCGGGCCGCCAGCGCGCCAGCTCTGCTGTGCTGGTCGAAGTGGTCGACGTGGTCGCCGACATCGCTCGATGCCTTTCCCTGGGTCCCGCCCCGCCGACACGCTACCCCGCTGCGGACCGGCACACGCGCAAGCGCGAGTGCGTCGATAAGGTGCCGTCGTGGCTGACGGGTGGTACGACGGGCTCGACGGCACTGCCCTCGCGGCCGCGATCAGGGCCGGTGACGTGTCGGCGGCCGAAGCGGTGGATGCCGCGATCTCCCGCATCGAGGCGATCGACCCGGTGGTGCATGCGGTGGTCGCCGAACGCTTCGACGCGGCACGCGAGGAAGCGGCGCGTCCGCTCGGCGACGGCCCGTTCGCAGGGGTCCCCTACGTGGTCAAGGCGCTCGGCGCCAACGTCACGGGGCTACCGACGTCACGCGGGTCGCAGCTGTGGGCCGACGACGTCGCCACGGCCGACAGCCTCGCGGTGGCCCGGGTGCGCGCCGCGGGGGTGATCGTCCTCGGGATGACCAACACACCGGAGCTGGGCAAGAACGGCTCGACGGAACCGCGGTTCCACGGCCCGACCCGCAACCCCCACGACCTGTCACGTTCGACGGGTGGATCGAGCGGCGGTTCGGCCGCCGCGGTGGCCTCGGGCATGGTGCCGGTCGCGCACGGGAACGACGGCGGCGGATCGATCCGCATCCCGTCGGCGGCCTGTGGGTTGTTCGGGCTCAAGCCGTCGCGCGGGCGGGTGCCGAACCCGCCGTTCCTCGAGGCGTTCTCGTACCCCGTCGGCTGCACGCACTCGCTGACCCGCACCGTGCGCGACAGCGCGGCGCTGCTCGACGTGGTCGCCGGCCCGACGGATGGCGACGCGGTCGCCGTGGCCCGACCCGCGCGTCCGTTCCTCGCCGAGGTCGGTGCCGATCCCGGACGGTTGCGCATCGGGTTCACCACCGTGACCGCACGCGGCGTCACCGCCCACGACGACCTGGTCACCGCGGTGGCGCGCACCGCGACCGTGTGCGAGTCGCTCGGCCACGACGTGGAGGAAGCCGAGTTCACGTACGACGCGGACGCGGCGAACGGCGCGCTGGCCGCGGTGATGTCGGTGAACGTCGCGTTCGCGGTCGACGCCCGGCTCGCCGCGCTCGGACGCGAGCTGCGCGACGACGACATCGAGCCGTTCACACGCGTGCTGTACGACGGCGGGCGAACGATGCCGGGCACGACGGTCGTCGGCGCACTCCAGCAGCTCGAGCGCACCAGCCGCGAGGTGGCTCCGTTCTTCGAGCGCTACGACCTGCTGCTCACGCCGACGCTGTCGATCCGGGTGCCCGAGCTCGGTTGGGTCGACACCAGCCGGCCCGAGACGATGGTGAACGCGGCCGCGTTCAGCGCGTTCACCGGCGTGTTCAACACCACCGGACATCCCGCGATGAGCGTGCCCGCGGGTGTCGACGGGAACGGTCTGCCCGTCGGCGTGCAGTTCGTCGCCCGGCCCGGCGACGAGGCGACGCTGCTGCGACTGGCGGCCGCGCTCGAGGTCGCCGCGCCGTGGCCCACGGCACCCGTCGTACCGCCCACGACCTGAACGGTCGGGAGCAGCACGCCATGCCGGTGGAGAACACGCGACCGTCGAGTGGCCTCTCTCGGCGCGAGTTCCTCGCCGCGGCCGGCGTGGTCGGGGTCGGGGTCGGAGGTTGGCGCAGATCGCGTGCCGCGTCGCGGCCCGAGCGCACGCTTCCGAAACCGGGCGAGGCGCCGTTCGACACCGTTGTGGTGCTCATGATGGAAAACCGGTCCTTCGATCACATGCTCGGCTGGCTGCCCGGCGCCAACGGCAGGCAGGCCGGGCTCTCGTACCGAGACGTCGACGGGATCGCTCATCCGACGTGGGCGCTCGCACCCGACTTCCAGGGCTGCGAGTACCGGGACCCCGGACACACCTGGGAAGAGATCGAAGTGCAGTACGCCGAAGGTGCATGCGACGGCTTCCTCCGCACCGCGCCGCTCGGGGACCACTTTCCGATCGGCTACTACCGAGAAGACGATCTCCCGATCTTGAGCGTCCTCGCGCGGAGCTACACGACGTTCGACAACTACTTCTGCTCCATGATGGGCGCGACCTGGCAGAACCGCCTCTACCAACTCACGGGCACGACGCAGGTTCCCATGGACCAGGCCTTCCCGACGACCGACGCCGAGCGTCCGTGCCTCATCGAGACGGCCATCTTCGACCGCGTCCGCGCCGCGGGTCACACGGCCGGGTACTACCACCAGGGAGAGCCCATGACCGGTCTCTTCCGTAGCAAGAAGTACGACGACATCACATACCCGATCTCGAAGTTCTACGACGACGCCCAGACGGGGCAGCTCCCCAACGTCGTGTTCGTCGAGCCCAACTACACCGACGCCGCGGAGGACGACGGCACCTCGAACGACTATCACCACGTCGGCAGCGTCCTGCGGGCGGAGGAATTCGTGGCCACGGTGCACGATGCTCTCGGGAGCAGCCCGCAATGGGAGCGCATGGTCTTCGTGCTGAACTTCGACGAGCACGGTGGGTTCTTCGACCACGTTTCGCCGCCGCGGTGCCGCGACGACACCGCCCTCGTGCACGACGACGCACACGGAGGGCGACCCGACCTCAGACGGCTCGGGTTCCGAGTCCCCGCGATCGCGATGGGGCCGTTCGCACCGCGCCGGATCGAACATGCCGGACCGTACGAGCACTGCTCGATCCTGAAGATGATCGCGTGGCGTTGGGGACTCGCGCCGCTCACCGTCCGAGATCGCACCGCGCGCAATCTCGCGCGTGCGCTCGACTTCCGTCACCACCGCGACCCCGTTGTGCTGCCGCCGTTTCGAGCGCCGCAGCCACTCACCGCACCGGCGTGTTCCCCGCCGACGTGAGGCGCAGCTCGAGCGAGTCGATCCCCGGTCAGAGCGCGTCGGGCGTGTCGGGCGCCGACGGCGCGTCCGGCCGCGTGTCGTCGCGGCACGTGACACCGGACCCCGCGATGCGCCCGCTGTCCACCATGAACGCTTCCATGTGGTCGCGTACGCACGGACTGCTGAAGAAGAGCCCATGGACTGCGCTCTTCGACGTGATCATCGGTACGTCGAGCGCGCGCGCCAGCCTCACTCCGCTCGCGTAGGGCGTCGCGGCATCGCCGCGGGCAGACGCCACGACGACCGGAACGCCCGGAGGCACCTTCTCCAGCTTCACGTTCTCGTCGATCCGCGGCCAGGCGCTGCACGCGCGAAGCTCGCTGGCGACGGTGCGTGCGTACGCGTCACCGACTGCCTCCCTGAGGCGTGCGAGCGCGCCGTGGTAGTCGAGGACCGGGAAGGTCAGGCACGTGACCGAGAGATACGGCACCACGAGGTCGAGACCCGATGCGCTCTCCTGCGTCGGGAAGAGCTCCGTGGGGTCGCCGTCGACGACCAGTGCATCGAGCTTCTCGTCCAGATCGGCGAAGTCTTCGCGGGCGTCACCCATGGCGTAGTCGATCAGGCTGAAGCCCGTGCGTGTCGTACCGTCCGCCAATTCCAGTGGCTCACGGTCGAGCTGCGCGACGAGGTCGTCCCATGCCGTGACGGCGTCCCGTCCGAGGCTCCAGGCGCATCGTTTCGCGCAGGCTTCGAGATGGCGCGCGAGCCCACGTTTGGCGGTCGCGAGGCGCTGGATCAGGAAGTCGACGTAGTCCTCGGTCGGGTCGTACGCCGAGTCGAGCACCGCGGCACGGACGTGCTGCGGGAACAGCCCGAGGTACGCCGCGCCCAGCTCGGTCCCGTATGACGTGCCCAGATACGTGATCTTCGGCGTGCCGAGCGCCCGACGGATCAGGTCCATGTCGCGCGCCGCATCGTTGGTCCGGAAGTGCGTGATGTTGGGGTCCTGGGCGCACGCCGCCACGAACGCGGTCATCGACTGCTCGGTGGCGGTCGGCGGCTCGCCGGCCGCCGACACCTTGCCGTCGCCCCCGTCACCGAGGGCGAGCGTCGCGGGATCGGGGCAGTGCAGGCGGGTGGAGCCACCGACGCCCCGCGGGTCCATCCCGATGATGTCGAAGCGGTCGAGGCCCGGGAAGCTCGACACGATCGCGGCGTAGCGGACGCCCGACGCGCCCGGGCCACCCGGGTTCACGAACAGCGGCCCCAGCGAATCGGCCGTCTTCGCGGGTCGGCGCAGCACCCTGACGGACATCGTGGGACCGTCTGGCTGTGCGTAGTCCACCGGTACCGGCACGTCGCCGCACTGGAACGCGGCGATGTCGGGGAGGTGCTCGAGCTCGTCGGCGGTGCAGGCATGCCAGGAGATCTCGGGCGCGGGCCGTGCTCCCGCCCGCGTGGCAGCCGCCCGGTGCATCGGGAGTGACGCCACCGCGATCGTGATCACGGCGAGCGCCACGCCGGCTCGCGCCGCGGCCGACCGACGGCCGGTCCGTGTCGAACGATTCACGCCGAAACCCCCCGCCAGCTCCGACCCGCCGAACTGCTCGAAGGCGGCAGGCTACCGGGCTGGGACCGAGACCCGGGCCCGTCGACGTACATGCCGTTCACACCGGACTCGCCGTCTCGCGGGCGGGTCCGCGAGCACGGCGCGTCGCCGACAAGCCGGCGGCGATGAATCCGAGGAGCACCCACACGTGCCGGCTCTGCTCGAGCGAGAGCGACAAGCTCCCGAACAGCACCGCCCCGACGAAGGCGCACCAGCCGGCGCGGACCGGCTCGGGGACGCCGTTGATGGGACGCGCCCTCCAAGCGAGCACGCAGATCGTCGCCGCGACGCCCACGAGCGCCACCATGCCGAGGAGTCCGGCCTGACCCCCGACGTTCAGCCACGCGTTGTGGGCGTCGGTGAAGAACCGACCTTCGTAGCTCGTCGCCGCCACCGGCAGCCCCGGCCCGAGCCCGAGCAGCGCGTGGTGCCGGATCGTGTCGAGGGCGTCTGCCCAGGTGTGGCCACGCGGACCGACGGTGGACGCGAGGACGAGGAACACGAGGGCCCCCGCGGCACCCGCGGCGGCGACGAGCCCGCGCACCCGGGCGGGCCACCGGCGCTCGGACACGATCAGCCAGAGGGCGACCGCCACGACGGCCCCACCCAGGCCCGGCGACAGCGTGAACGCGAGGGCGACACCGGTGGCACCCACGAGCGCCATGCCGATCGGTCGTCGCCATCCCAACACGCCCAGGGTGAACAGGAGGCCGACCACGAGGTAGTTGCAGAAGAGGTTGGAGTTCAGGAAGAAGCCCACGACGCGGGGGACTGATCCGGTGTGGATCGAGCCGAGGTCACCGATCGCGAAGTTGTCGGCCGGGCTTCGCTCACCGACGTAGAACAGCGCGATGCCGGCGAGCGCGGCCGTCACGGTCAGCGCGGACCCCACGATCCAGGCCCACGCGATCCGCATTCGCATCCCGGCGTCGCGGGACAGCACGTACGCGGTCGTACCCAGGACGACGCAGTATCCGTCGATCACGATGCGTTCGAAGCTCTCGTGGTGGTCCGGCGACGCGACGGCCGCGACGGTCAGCGCCGCGAGGTATCCGCCGGCCGCGAGTGTGAACGGGCTCCGCAGCCCCGCGCCGCGGCGACCGAGCTCGATGATGCACACGCCGGCGGCGGCCAGCCCGAAGCACACATCGGACGGGATGATGCGCGTCCCCAGCGTGTTCACCGTGGCGAACTGCATCATCGGGAGCAGCACGATGCCCGCGAGGAACAGGGCCTCGGTGACGACCACCACGACGTGTGGGGACCCGCGTCCGCTCCGCACCGGCGGCTCTCGGGTGTCGTGTCGGGGCGTTCCGTCTCCGGCGATGGGCATCAGTGTTGCCGGTCCGTCACGATGAGTGTCACACCCCCGCGCGAGCGTGCACGCACACCGTCGAGGTCGCCGCGGTCCGGCCCTCCCACTTGTTCGTGTCGTTCGTGCCAGGGGAGGTCGCCGTGCTCGCCGCGGTCCGCAGTGCCACGCTCATCGGTGTCGACGGGCAACCCGTCACCGTCGAGGTCCACGTCTCGTCCGGTCTGCCCGCCTACCAGGTCGTCGGCCTGCCCGACGCCGCGGTGCGCGAGTCGCGCGAGCGCGTCCGCGCCGCGGTGCTGTCGTCGGGCCTCGAGTGGCCCCAGCGGCGCATCACCGTCAACCTCGCGCCGGGGGGCGTGCGCAAGACCGGCTCGGGGCTCGAGCTGGCGGTCGCGCTCGGCGTCCTCGGCGCCAACGACGCCCTGCCGGCCGGTGTGCTCGACGGCGTCGCGGTGCTCGGCGAGCTCGGGCTCGACGGAACGGTCCGGCCGGTGCCGGGCACGCTCGCGCTGGTCGACGCGCTCGCACGTGCCGGGGTCAGCGCGGTGGTGGTGCCGATGGCGAACGCCTCGGAGGCGGGGCTCGTGGGCGACGTGCGGGTGCGGGCGGCGCGCACGCTCGGCGAGCTGCGCGCCTGTCTGAAGGGGGAGGAGGTCTGGCCCGACTGGGATCCCCCGGTCGCGCCACCCGACGACGCGGCGGCGGTGGGGATGCTCGACGACGAGGTCGTCGACCTGGCGGACGTCCGGGGGTTGCCCTTCGCACGTGAGGCGCTCGAGGTCGCGGCCGCGGGCGGCCACCACCTGCTGTTCTGCGGCGCGCCGGGCACGGGCAAGACGATGCTCGCCCGTCGGCTCGGCACCATCCTGCCGCCGCTCTCGCACCCGGAGGCGCTGGAGGTCACCCGCATCCACTCCGCCGCGGGTGTCCCTTTGGGTGGTCACCTCGTGCGTCGACGCCCCTTCCGCGCGCCGCACCACACCGCGTCGACCGCGGCGCTCGTGGGCGGCGGGAGCGGCCGGGCCCGCCCGGGTGAGATCACGCTCGCGCACCGAGGAATCCTCTTCCTCGACGAGCTCGGGGAGTTCGCGCCGAGCGCACTCGACGCGCTGCGCCAACCGCTCGAGGAGCGTGCGGTGCGCATCTCGCGTCAGGGTGTGTCGTTGACCTTCCCGGCCGCGTTCCAACTGGTCGCGTGCTCGAACCCGTGCCCGTGTGGGGCGGCCGGCAACGAGTGCCGCTGCAGCGACGCGCAGCGCGACCGCTACCGACGCCGGTTGAGCGCGCCGCTGCTCGATCGCTTCGACCTGCGCGTCCGCGTCGACGCGCCCGACGCCGACGATGTCGTCGGCGAGTCGTCGGCCGAGGTGGCGGCGCGCGTCGCCGTCGCGTACGAGCGACAACAAACTCGCTACGCCGACTGGCCGTGGTCGCAGAACGCGCACGTCGCGGCCGGCGCGGTCCCGCGGCTCCTCCCGCTCGGTTCCGAAGCCGAGGCGGTGTGGCGCGACGTCATCACCGACCGTCAGCTCACCGGGCGCGGCGCCACTCGCATCCGCCGGGTCGCACGCACGCTCGCCGACCTCGACGACAGCGCAGGCATCACCGGCAGCCACGTCGAGAGCGCGTCGGCGATGCGCGGAGACGTGCCGTGAGCAGGCACGACCATCCTCCGGCGGCACCCCTCGATCCGGTCGAGGTCGCAGCGGCGACGTTGGCCTCGCTGCCCGACATGACCCACCGCCGGTTGCGCGCGCTGATCGAACGCGGCGGAGGGCCGGTCGGCGCACTGGCCGGGCTGGAGCGGGGTCTGGCGTCGGCCGTGTTGTGCGAGGGCGTGTCCGCGATCGAGCTCCCGGCGCGCCGGTCGTTGGCGCGGGCATGGGAGGCCGCGGCGCGCAGCGACAGCACCGCGCGCACGCTGGTGGCACGCGGCACGCGCGTGTACGTGGCCGGGCGTCCGGGCTATCCGATCCACGAGGAGCTGCCCGACCGCCCCGAGGTGCTGCTCGCCGAGGGCGACGCCCCCGCGGCGCTCGACCGGCCTCGGGTCGCGGTGGTCGGCACGCGTGCGGCCACTCCCAACGGGCTCGCGGACGCACGCGAGCTGGGCGCCACACTGGCCCGGGCCGGGGTGACGGTGGTGAGCGGACTGGCGATCGGCATCGACGGAGCGGTGCACGAGGGCGCGCTCGACGCCGGTGGGTCGGTGATCGGTGTGGTCGCCACCGGGCTCGACGTGGTGTACCCGCGGCGCCATCGCACGCTGTTCGACCGGGTCCGAGCGTCGGGTCTGATCATGAGCGAGCTCGCCTACGGCACCCAGCCCCGCCAGTACGCGTTCCCGGTGCGCAACCGGATCATCGCCGGACTGGCGCAGCTCACGGTGGTCGTGGAGGCGACGCTGAAGGGCGGCGCGCGCATCACCGCCGACCACGCGATCGAGTACGGCCGCACGGTGATGGCGTACCCAGGCTCTCGCCGCAACCCCGCGTCGGCCGGGACCAACCAGCTCGTCTACGACGGCGCCACGGTCGTGCTCGACCCGAGCGACGTGCTCGTGCAACTCGGGTTCGATGGTGCCGGTCCGAAGCCCGACCAGCGCGCGCTGCCGCTCGGCGACCAGGCCGCGGTGTTGGAGGCGTGCCACGGCGAACCGGCCACGCTCGACCAGCTCGCCAGCCGCACACGCCTCACACCGTCACGCGTGGTGGCGGCGGTGCGGACGTTGGAGCGCGACGGCTGGATGGAGCGGTCGCGCGGCCTGTGCTGGCCGCAATGACCGGCTCGCGGCTCGCCGCTGCCTACTCCCCCGAGAACTGGGGGTTGCGCTTCTCCATGAAGGCGCGCACGGCTTCCTTGGCGTCGGCAGAGCCGAGGTTCACGACCTGGGCGGCGGCTTCGGCCTCGACCGCCTCGGCGAAGGTGACGGTGAACGCCTGGTCGAGAAGGTGCTTCGTCTGTGCGAGCGCGATCGGCGCCATCTGCAGCATGCGCTCGACCACGGTGTCGACCGCGGCGTCGAGCTCGGCGGCGGGCACCACGCGGTTCACGATGCCGATGCGCTCGGCCTCGGCCGCGTCGATCACCTCGGCGAGGAACGCGAGCTCCTTGGCCTTGTGGACCCCGATGAGGCGAGGGAGGAGCCAGGAACCGCCGTAGTCGATGCTCAGGCCGCGCTGCACGAAGATGGCGCTGAACCGAGCCGCATCGGACGCGATCACGAGGTCGCAGCCGAGCGCGAGGTTGAGGCCCGCGCCCGCGGCCACCCCGTTCACCTTGGCGATCGTCGGTTTGCCGATGTCGCGCAGCGCGGCGGCACTCCGCCCGACGCCGCGCATGTGGGCGAGGCGTCCGCCGGTGCCGCGCGGCATGTCCTGCGCGACGAGATCGGCGCCGGCGCAGAAGCCCGTGCCCGCGCCGGTGATCACGAGCACCCGGTCGTCGCGGTTGCCGGCGACCTCGTCGAACACGTCGCGCAACCCACCCCACATCGCGCCGGTGATCGAGTTGAGCTTGTCGGGACGATTGAGCGTGAGCGTCACCACACCGTCGTCGCGCGTCACGGAGAGGTCGGACATCGGCCGCTACCGTAGCGGTGTGGGCCTCAACCCGTTCCGCTCCCAGACCAAGCGCGCCAGCGACGTCGTGATCCTCGTCGCTGCGCTCGTGGTCGTCGCGGCGCTGGTGCTCTGGGCCGTCTTCGGCTGATCGCGGGAGCTCGCGTGCACCGCGCCGATGTGCCCGACGGGCCGGTGGAGGTCCGGCACATGCACCCGTACCAGGCGGTGAAGACGTACCGCTGTCCGGGGTGCGACCACGAGATCCCGCCCGGCCTGGGTCACGAGGTCGTGATGCCGCACGACCATCCTGACGAGCGGCGGCACTGGCACACCGGGTGCTGGCTCCGGGTCGCGTCGCGGCGCGACTAGAACGCGCCTTCGATCACGTCGATCGACGGCGGCGCGTCGCGCGGCATCAGCACCGCGGCCACGTCGAAGCGCAACGAGCGGGTGCGCGCCTCGGGGTGCGCGTCGAGCCAGCGCACGGCCAGCGTGCGCAGACGCCGTTGCTTGGTGAAGGTGACGGCCTCCGCGGGGACGCCGAACGCGGTGCTGCGACGCGTCTTGACCTCGCAGAAGACGAGCACCGGACCGCGGGCGACGACCACGTCGAGCTCACCCTCGCGGCAACGCCAGTTGCGGTCGAGCACCCGGTAGCCGGCGTCGACGTACCAGCGTGCGACCGCTTCCTCACCCGCATCACCGAGCGCGCGCCGACCGTCGGTCGCCACGCTCAGGTGTCCCGGGTGAGTTCCTCGATGTTGACGTCCTTGAACGTCACGACGCGGACGTTGGCGACGAAGCGAGCGGGCCGGTACATGTCCCAGACCCACGCGTCCTGCAGCTCGAGCTCGAAGAAGGTCTGCCCCTGCTCCGTGCGCACGTCGAGCTTCACCTGGTTGGTGAGGTAGAAGCGGCGTTCCGTCTCGACGACGTAGGAGAACATCGGCAGGACGTCTCGATACTCCTTGTAGAGCTGGAGCTCGATCTCCGTCTCGTACCGCTCGAGGTCTTCAGCGCTCACGCTGGCTCCATCGGCGCTCGCTGCTCCGCCGGGACACCCGGCTCGCTCACGCTCACGCCGGCTCCAATTGGCGCTCGCTGCTCCGCCGGGATGCCCGGCTCGCTCACGCTCACGCGGCCTCCACTGGGTGTGCACCCACTCGTCAACCGTTGTCCGTACTGTAACGACGGCGCGGCGGGGTGCGCGTCACTCAGTCGCGCTTCTCCTTGACCTTCGCGGCCTTCCCGACCCGGTCACGCAGGTAGTAGAGCTTCGCCCGCCGCACGTCGCCTCGGGTGACCCGCTCGATCCTGGCCACGATGGGCGAATGCACCGGAAAGGTGCGCTCGACGCCGACGCCGAAGCTCACCTTGCGGACGGTGAAGGTCTCCCGACTGCCACTGCCCTTGCGCCGGATCACGACGCCCTGGAACACCTGGACCCGCTCGCGGTTGCCCTCGACCACGCGGACGTGCACCTTCAGCGTGTCGCCGGGGGCGAAGTCGGGGATGTCGTCGCGCAGCTGCGTCCGGTCGACGAGGTCGGTGGCGTTCATCGGGGTCTCCGGGCTCGAGGAACCTGCAATCCTACCGGCCCTGCCCGGCGTCCGGGAATTCGCGCAGGAGCGCCGCGTCGGAGGGAGGGAGCCGGTCGGGCAGCAGGTCGGGTCGGCGCCCGAGCGTGCGGCGGAGCGCGGCGGCCCGCCGCCAACGCGCCACCCGGGCGTGGTCGCCGCTCAGGAGCACCTCTGGGACCGGATGCCCCCGGAACTCGGGCGGGCGGGTGTACTGCGGGTACTCGAGCAGCCCGGTCGCGAACGACTCGTCGGCGCCCGACGCGTCGTTGCCCATCACCCCCGGGACCAGGCGGGCGACCGCGTCGACCACCACCGCGGCCGCCGGCTCACCCCCGGCGAGCACGAAGTCGCCGACCGACAGCTCGTCGTCGCACAGGTGGTCGGCCACCCGCTGGTCGACACCCTCGTACCGGCCGCAGAGCAGCGAGAAGCCGTCGCGGGCGGCGAGGTCACTGGCCAGGCCGTGGTCGAAGCGCCGGCCGGCGGCCGACAGCAGGAACAGCGGGCGCGGAGGATCGGATGCTTCGACCGCGGCGAAGATCGGGTCGGGGGCCATGACCATCCCCGCGCCGCCGCCGTAGGGCGTGTCGTCGACCGAGCGGTGGCGGTCGGTCGTGTGCTCCCGGAGGTCGTGCACTCGCAGGTCGAGTCGGCCTGCGGCCCGCGCCTTGCCGAGCAACGACGCGTCGAACGGGCCGGCGAACCACTCGGGGAAGATCGTGAAGACGTCGATGCGCATCACAGATCGAACAAGCCGTCGGGTGGGTCGATCACCACCACGCCGTCGCGCTGCTCGACGACGAACACCATCGGGACCAGCGCGCCGTCGTCGAGGACGAGGAGGTCGTGCGCAGGGTTCGCCTCCACCGCGGCCACCCGACCGATCGCCTCGCCCGAGCGGTCACGCACCTCGGCGCCGACGATCTCGTGCACCCAGACCTCGTCGTCGTCGAGCTCGACCTCGTCGCCGAGCGGCGCGGCGGTGAGCTCCAGGCCCTGGAGCGCCTCGGCCGCGGTGCGGTCGTCGACGCCCTCGAACCGCACCAGCACGCGGTCCTGGTGCGGACGCGAGGCCGCGACCACGAGCTGCCGGTCGCCGACGTGAAGGACCGCGCCGGCCTCGGCGCGTTCGGGGCGGTTGCTGGTGAAGCGCACCGCGACCTCGCCGCGCAGCCCGTGCGCCCGGCCGATGCGCCCGACCACCAGGCGATCGCCCGCCGCGGGCGCGCCCATGTCCGTGCTGTCCTACTCGACGATGTCGACGTTGGCCTTCACGCCGTCGGCGGTGCCGGCGGCACGCACGAGCTGGCGCAGCGCCTGGATCACCCGACCGCGCTTGCCGATCAGCCGGCCCATGTCGGACGGGTTGGCGTGCACCATCAGCGCGACCTCGTCGCCACGCTCCTCGACGTCGACCTCGATCGCGTCGGGGTCGTCAGCGAGGTTGCGGGTGACGTACTCGGTGACGGCGACGGCGCGGGCGCTCCCGACCGGGTCTTCGTCGATGCGGTTCCCCTCGGCACCGATCTCGTCGACGAAGTCGTCGTCGGCTGCGTTGACGTCGTCGCTCATTCGCCGGCCTCGTCGGTGGACGCCTCGTCGGCGGGCGTGTCCTCTGCCGGTGCCGCGTCGACCTCGGCCTCGGGCGCCGGCGAGTCGCCGGCGGCAGGCGCCTCCGGCGCGGGCGCAGCCTTCGGCGTCTTGACGCCGGGCGCGACCTTGCCGCTCTGGTAGCCACGACGGGACAGCTTGGTGACCGCGGGCTTGCTGCGCTCGGCCTCGTACTGGGCCCACACGCCCTGCTCGGTCAGGAGCTTCTGCACCTGCTCGGTGGGCTGGGCGCCCTTGCGCAGCCACGCCAGCGCGGAGTCGGCGTCGATCCGGCAGAACGACGGATCCTGGCGTGGGGCGTACTGCCCGATGATCTCGATGAAGCGCCCGTCGCGCGGCTTGCGGCCGTCGGCCACCACCACGCGGTACGTCGGCTGCTTCTTCTTCCCTACCCGCATCAAGCGGATCTTCACGGCCACGGAGGGGGGTCCTTCTCGTCTCGACTCGATGGAAGCCGGGCGCGACGGCGCAGCCCGACGAAGTGCGAACGGACAGCCTACCGGACCTGCTGCCGGGCGGGCGAGCCGTCCGCTCCGGGCGTCCGGTCCGGGCGTCCGGTCCGGGCGTCCGGTCCGGGCGCCGGATCGGGAAGACTGCACCGATGGCGCACCAGGACCTCGGGACCCTCACCTACGACGTCGACGGCGCCGTCGCCCGCATCGTGCTGAACGACCCCGGGCGGGCCAACAGCCAGACGTCGGAGATGGTCCACGCCTTCGACGACGCCCTCACCCTCGCCGACCGCGACTACGCGGTGAAGGTCGTCGTCATCAAGGCCAACGGCAAGGGCTTCTGCGCCGGTCACGCCGCGGGCGTCGGGTACACGTACCCGGAGTTCGCCGAGAACATGGAGCACTGGGACTCGGTGTGGAAGGCGCAGTCGGACCTGTTCCTGTGGCCGACGCTCCGGCTCTGGGAGTTCCGCAAGCCCACCATCGCCCAGGTGCACGGGTACGCGCTGGGCGGTGGCACCTACTGGGCGTTGCTGCCCGACGTCACCATCGCCGCCGACGACGCCTACTTCCAGATGCCGCTGGTGCAGGGCCTCGGCTTCCCCGGCGGCGAGACCATGATCGAGCCCTGGGTCTTCATGAACTGGAAGCGCACCTACGAGTACCTCTACACCGCGCAGACCCTCACCGCGGCGGAAGCGCTCGAGATGGGCCTCGTGAACCGCGTCGTCGCGCGGGACGACCTCGACGCGACCGTCGACGAGCTCGCCGAGCACGTGGCCCGCGCGCCGTTGTCGACGCTGATGGCGACCAAGCAGCTCGTGAAGCGCGCGTGGGAGCTCATGGGCATGCGCATGCACCTGCAGATGTCGACCGACGTCATGGCGGTCACCGCCAAGACGCGCGACGCGCACGAGCTGCGGATGGACATGGCGCAACGTGGTCTGCGGCCGCGTCAGCAGGCAGAACGAACCGGCGACGAAGAGCGACGGGAGTAGGCGCCTACTGCTGCAGGTTCTGGAGCTCGTCGAGGTCCATGCCGGGCGGCAGCTTGGGCATGCGGCCCTTGCCCGCCCCCTTCATCATCTGCTGGACCATCTTGAACTGCTTGAGCAAACCGTTGACGTCGGCAGGCGTCACGCCGCTCCCCGACGCGATCCGCACCCGGCGCGAGCCGTTGATCACCGAGGGGTCGCGCCGCTCGGCCGGCGTCATCGAGCAGATGATCGCCTCGATGCGGTTGATCTCGCGGTCGTCGATCTCCGCGTTCTTGATCTCCTTGGGCACGCCCGGGAGCATCGCCAGCACGTTCGACAGTGGGCCCATGCGCCGCACCTGACGCATCTGGTCGAGGAAGTCCTCGAGCGTCAGCTGCCCCTTGCGCAGCTTCGCCTCGGCCTTCTCCATCTCCTCCTGGTCGAAGGTGGCCTCGGCCTTCTCGATGAGCGTGAGCACGTCACCCATGCCGAGGATGCGGCTGGCCATGCGATCCGGGTGGAAGGGCTCGAACTCGTCGAGCTTCTCGCCCGTACCGGCGAAGAGGATCGGCTTGCCGACCACCTCCTTCACGGAGAGCGCGGCCCCACCGCGCGCGTCGCCGTCGATCTTCGTGAGCACCACACCGGTGAGCCCGACCGCCTGGTCGAACTCGGTGGCGACGTTCACCGCCTCCTGACCGGTCATGGCGTCGACGACGAGCAGCGTGTCGTTGGGCCGCACGATGTCGCGCACCTGGACCAGCTCGTCCATGAGCTCGGCGTCGATCTGCAGACGACCGGCGGTGTCGACGATCACCACGTCGCGACCGAGGCGCGCCGCTTCGTCGCGCGCGCCGCGCGCCACCGCGACCGGGTCGGTCGACTCCGAGTACACGGGCACGCCGACCCGCTCGCCGAGCACGCGCAGCTGCTCGACCGCGGCCGGGCGCTGCAGGTCGGCGCCCACGAGCAGCGGCCGGCGGTTCTGGCTCTTGAGCAGCCGCGCCAGCTTCGCCGACGCGGTCGTCTTCCCGGAGCCCTGCAGCCCCGCCATCATCACGACGCTCGGGGGCTTCGACGACGTGGTGAGCTTGCCGGTGGTGCCCCCGAGGGTCTCCACGAGCTCCTCGTTGACGATCTTGATGACCTGCTGCGCCGGCGACAGGCTCTTCGCCACCTCGGCACCCTGCGCGCGCTCCTTGACCCGCCGGATGAAGTTGCGGGCGACGAGAACGTTGACGTCGGCTTCGAGCAGCGCGACCCGCAGCTCGCGACAGACCTCGTCGATCTCCTTGTCGGTCAGCTTCCCGCGGCTGCGCAGCTTGCTGAAGATGCCGTCGAAGCGATCGGCGAGCGTGTCGAACATGGGAGCTTCAGGCTAGCGAGCCCTCCACCTCCGATTTGGCGTTGCTGGTGTGCCGTCGCGGCACACGAGCAACGCCGAAACGTGGGTCAGGCGTCGAGGAGGGCGGCGACGAAGGCCTCGGGTTCGAACTCGATGAGGTCGGAGGCGCGCTCCCCCACCCCGATCAGCTTCACCGGGATGCCGAGCTCGGCCTCGATGGCGAGCACGATGCCGCCCTTGGCGGTGCCGTCGAGCTTGGTGAGGACGACGCCGGTGACGTCGACGGCCTCGGCGAACTGGCGGGCCTGGGTGAGGCCGTTCTGCCCGGTGGTGGCGTCGAGGACGAGCAGCACCTCCTTGAGCGCGCCGGGGGTGCGGTCGACGATGCGCTTGAGCTTCTCGAGCTCGGCCATCAGGTTGGTCTTCGTGTGGAGGCGACCGGCGGTGTCGACGAGCACCAGGTCGGCGTCGCGGCTGGCGGCCGAGCTCATGGCGTCGTAGACGACCGAACCGGGATCGGCGCCCTCCTGGCCGCGCACGATGCTGGCGCCGGTGACCTCGGCCCAGTGCGTCAATTGCTCAGCGGCGGCGGCGCGGAACGTGTCGGCGGCGGCGAGGACGACGCTGCGGCCGTCGCCGGTCTCGCGCTGCGCGACCTTGGCGATCGTGGTGGTCTTCCCGACGCCGTTCACGCCGACGAACATCCACACGTTCGGTGCACCCGCGGCATGGACCAGTGTGCGGGGCTTGTCGCCGTCGTCGAGCAGCGCGACGAGCTCGGTGTGCAGCAGGACCATCAGCGCGTCGGAATCGGAGGTGCGCTCGGCCCGGGCCCGATCCTTCACGTCGGTGAGGATCTTCTCCGTCACCGCCATGCCGACATCGGCGAGCAGAAGGGTGTCCTCGAGGTCTTCCCACGTCTCGTCGTCGATGCGGTTGCGGCCCCGCAGCCGGGCGAAGGCGGCGCGGGTCTTGCCCAGGCGCTCCTTGAGCTCGGGCGCGGCTTCGACCGGCACCTCGACCGGCATCTCGACGGGTGGGCCGGTCTCGGGTGGGGCGGTCTTGGGCGGAGCGGTCTTGGGCGGAGCGGTGGGCGTCGGCCGGGTGCGGACCTCGCCGGGGATCTG
>DASUAS010000436.1:0-6774 GCA_035763625.1 Acidimicrobiia bacterium | reverse complement strand
GCCTGCGCCAGTCGTTCGCGTCGCTCGTGCTCGTCGACCCAGGCGGGGACGGGCGCGAGGTCGAACTCGGCGGCGGCGACGCCCAGATCCTCGCACGACCATCTGATGTCGAAGCCGGCGTGCGCGAACACGTCGGGCATGTGCTGGTTCTCGCGGAGGAACAGGGCGCGGAAGCGGCGGATGCCGCGCACCACCGCCCGCGGTGCGAGCGCCTCGAGCAGCAGCGTGGCCACGCCGCGGCCCTGGTGGGCGGCGTCGACCATGAAGGCGACCTCGGCGACCTCGTCGTCCTCGGTCACGTCGTACTGGCCGAGCCCGACGATCCGTCCGGCGACTTCGGCTGCGAGCAGGCAGTGCTCGTCGTCGTCCTCGGGCGGCGGCGTGAGCCGCATCGCGCCGTCGACGCTGGTGGGCGAGAAGAACCGCAGGTAGCGATCCCACTCCGATGACGCCTCGTACAGCGCGCGCACCTGCTCCCGGTCGTCAGCGCGCAGGGGGCGGATGTGCGCGGTCGTGCCGTCGGCCAGCCGCACCAGCTGATCGTCCTGATCGTCGGTCGGCTTCGTCATGGCGCGGGCCGCGGGACGATGAGCACGGGCCGGTGCGAGTGCTGCGCGAGCTGCGTGCTCGTGCTGCCGAGCAGCTGTTGCGGGAAGCCGCCGAGACCCCGGCTGCCCACTGCGACGATGTCGGCGTCGACCTCCTCGGCGACGTCGAGCAGGACCTGCACCGGATGGCCGTCGCGCAGGATCGTCTCGGCGGGGATGCCGACGTCGCGCGCGGGTCCGGTCCATGCGTCGTCGAGCTGGGCTCGGAGCTCGTGGTGATCGCCCGGCGAGCGCTGGGCATCGAGCAATCCGACCGCGGACGCCACCACCAATCGCGCCCCGGTCGTGCGCGCCAGCTGTGCCGCGAACGACACCGCGGCGGTCGCGTCCGCGGATCCGTCGGTGCCCACGAGCACGGTGCGCACGGTCACGACGGGATCACGACGGCGCGTCCGGAGAGCTGACCGGTGCGCATCTGCTCGTAGACCTTCGGCGCATCCTCGAGCGTGAACTCCTGCACGTGGGGGCGGATCTTGCCGCTCCGCGCCAGGTCGATCACCTCCATGAGCTCCGGTCGCGAACCCCAGTAGGTCGTCGCCACCGACAGCTCGTAGGGCACGGTGAAGAACCCGAGCGCCAGCGTGCCGCCGGCGATGCCGACGAGCGTCAGGTGTCCCAGCGACCGGGCAACCGCCGCACCGAAGTGCAGCGTCTCGTCACTGCCGACGAAGTCGAGCACCACGTCGGCGCCGACGTCGGCCGTCATCGCGCGCACCTCCGCCGCGGCATCGTCGACCGCGAGCACCGTCTCGTCGGCGCCGATCTCGGCCGCGAGCCGGAGCGCGTCCGCGCGCCGGTCCACCGCGACGATCCGCGCCGGCGTGAGCGCCTCCAGGATCTCGATGGCCATGTGGCCGAGCCCGCCGACACCGACCACGACCGCGGTGGACCCCGGGCCGAGGAGCGAGAGCGAGCGCTTGACCGCGTGGTACGGCGTCAGTGCGGCGTCGGTGAGCGGCGCGGCATCGACCGGTCGGAGGTCGCCGATCGGGACCAGGAAGCGGGCGTCGGGAACGAGCATGAACTCGGCCATGCCGCCGTCGCGCCCGAGTCCACCTCCGGCAGCCCCGATGGTGGCCTGGTGCACGCAGTAGTTCTCCATGCCTTGCGCACACCGGTGACAGCGTCCGCATCCCCACGGCCCGTAGACGGCGACGGGCTCACCGAGCTCGACCCCCGACGCGCCGGCCCCGAGTGCGTCCACCCAGCCGGCGTTCTCGTGGCCCAAGGTGAACGGTGGACCCCACGGCAGGAGCCCGGCGTCGAAGTCGTGGATGAGGTGCAGGTCGGAATGGCAGGCCCCCGCGCCACCGATGCGCACTCGCACCTCTCCCGGTCCCGGTTCGGGATCGGCCACCTCGAGCAGTTCGGGTTCGTGCTTCCACGCGACCAGCTGCAGTGCACGCATGGCAGGCCTTCCTTCCCATTCGTCGTCCTCGGACGATGCTCGTCGAACGTGCACGCGCCGACTAGGGCCGATGGACCCGGGCGCGATCGGCGGCCCGCCGCCGCACCACCCACCTCCGGAGCTCGTCCGCACCCCAGACGAGGAACGGCATGGGCGCGAGGAGCACGAGTGCGTCGGCACCGACCGCGGCCGTGCCGAACACGTCCTGGAAGGGCGGGAGGTAGACGACGGCGCTGGCGAAGACGAGCTCGAAGGCGATGCCCCACAGCAGCAGCCGATTGCTGAACACGCCGATCGATCGGAGCGGTGCGCGCTCCGTGCGCGCTGCGAACGCGGTCCCGACCTGGCACACCACGATGCCGAGGAAGGTCACCGTCGTCGCTTCGAGGTAGGCACCGTGCAGCGCGCTCGTCGCGCCGACCGCATCACCCGGTGACCACCCCCCGCGAACGAGGACGGTGAAGTAGGCCGCCATGACCAACGCAGCCGAGATCCCTCCGAGGAACAACCAGGCGCGAGCCAGCATCGCCCGGCTGATGACGCCGTCGCCGGCGGCCCGGGGCGGCCGTGCCATCAAACCGGGCTCGGCACGTTCCCGCCCGAGCGCCAGCGCAGGGAGGGTCTCCGTGCCCAGATCGATGGCGAGGATCTGCAGCACCGTGAGCGGTAGCGGGATGGCGCCACCCGAGAGCGCGAACACCAGGAACGGCACGAGCTCCGGTGTGAGGTGCACGAAGATGTAGAAGACGAACTTCTTCACGTTGGCGTAGACGCGACGGCCCTCGTGGATCGCGGTCACGATCGTGCCGAAGTCGTCGTCGACCAGGATCATCGTCGCAGCCTCGCGGGCGACGTCGGTGCCGCCGCGTCCCATCGCCACACCGATGTCCGCTCGACGGAGCGCCGGTGCATCGTTCACGCCGTCGCCGGTCATGGCGACCACCTCGCCCTGTGCGCGCAGGGCGTCGGCGATGCGCAGCTTCGCCTCGGGCGACGAACGGGCGAAGATCAGCTCGTCCTCGTGGCGGAGGAGCGCGTCGAGCGCGGGTTCGTTCAGCCGATCGAGCTCTTCGCCCGTGACGACTGTGGGCTCGCCGTGCACGATGCCGAGCTGGCGTGCGATCTCGGTTGCGGTCAGACCGTGGTCGCCGGTCACGACGATGATGCGGATGCCGGCGGCGTGACACTCCTCGACCGCTTCGGCGGCCTCGGGACGCGGCGGGTCGAACATCGCCACGAGGCCGAGCAGGCAGAGGTGGTGCTCGACCTCGGTCCGGTCGCCCGCGCCGGGGACGGAGCCGTTCCAGGTGCGGCGAGCGACCGCGAGGATCCGCAAGCCGGACCGGGCCGCGTCGTCGACCGCGGAGAGCACCCGTGCCCGGTTGGCGTCGTCGAGGTCCTCGACGCCGTCCGGGCCCAGGAAGGTCGTGGCGCGGGCGAGCACCGCCTCCGGCGCGCCCTTGGTGTGCACCCGGAGCCCCTCGGGGCACGCGTCGACGGTCGACATCAACTTGAGCCCGGGGTCGAAGTGGTATTGGCGGCGCCGGGCCGCGTCGCGGCGCTCGGCGGAGACGTCGATGCCCGCGTCGCGCGCGGCCGCGAGGAGTGCGATCTCCGTGGGATCGCCCGTGCCGGTGCTGTCGTCTTCGGCATCGAGGTGCGCGTTGTTGCACGCCGCGACTGCAGCAAGGGTGGCGCACGCATCGCCCGCTCCGGCGCGCGGCGTGGTTTCGGAGAAGTCGACGACGCCGTCGAACGTCCAGACGGTCGTCACCCGCATGCGGTTCTCGGTGAGCGTGCCGGTCTTGTCGGTGCAGATCACCGTGGCCGACCCGAGGGTCTCCACGGCGCTCAGGCGCTTGACCAGCGCACCTCGCTTCGCGAGCACCCGCACACCGACCGCGAGCGCAAGGGTGATGGTCGGCAGCAGCCCCTCCGGCACGTTGGCGACGAGCATCCCCACGGCGAAGACCGCCGAGCTGCGGAACGGGAGTCCGGCGACCAGCGTTCCGAGCGGCAGGAACGCCAGGCCCACCGCCACGGCCACGAGCGCGATGAGCCACGCGACCCGGCGCACCTGGCGCTCGAGCGGGCTGTCGTCGACTTCACCTCGCTCGGAGAGCGCCGCGATCCGCCCGATCTCGGTGTGCATGCCGGTGGCGAACACGACGGCGCGCGCGTCGCCACCGGTGCAACCGGTACCGCTGAACACGAGGTCGCGGGCCTGCAGGTACGGCATGTCGACGTCGACGACGTCTGCGGTGCGGAAGACGGGTTGCGATTCGCCGGTGAGTGCCGAGGCGTCGATCTCGAGTGCGCCCTCGACGAGACGGGCGTCGGCCGAGATCCGGTCGCCTTCGGTGAGCACCAGGACGTCACCGGGGACGAGGTCCTGCGCGGGCACGACGATCACAGCCCCGTCGCGCACGACGTTTGCCTGCGCGGGCAGATACTGCTCCAGCGCCTCGATGGCACGCTCGGCCTGGCGCTCCTGCGCGAACGCGAAGAACGCGTTGAGCAGGATGACACCGACGATGGCGAGCCCGAGCACCGGTGTCCCGGCGACCCACGCGAGCACGGCCGCCAACCACAGCAACAGCGCGAGTGGATGGGTGAGCTGCCGAGCCAGCTCGCGCGCGACGCTCCTGCGTCCGCGTCGTTCGAGGACGTTCGCGCCGTGGACGACGAGACGGCGCGATGCTTCGCGTGCGCCCAGCCCGTTCGGGGACGTCCGGAGATCGCGCAGGAGTCGGTCGACGGGCTCGGTCGCGTCGATCGAGGGTTCCGGTTCCGGGTCGTCGGTCACGGGTCCGTGCACACCGACCATCGTGACGACGAGACCGGTGCGCAACCAGGGCCCTAGGTCATCGGGAATGCGGGACGTTCGGCTCTAGTGCCGTCGGCTCCCCGTCGCCAGAGTGGACGACGCCGCATCCGTTCGACAGAGGAGCACGGCCATGCAGGCGAACGTCGGCGATCGACTGGTCATCAAAGGACATCACGTGGGCGAACCCGACCGGGATGCCGAGATCCTCGAGGTGCACGGCGACGACGGCGGTCCTCCGTTCCTCGTCCGCTGGGACGAGGACGGGCACGAGGGGCTGTTCTTCCCCGGGTCGGACGCCGTCGTCGAGCACGTGCCGCATCGATCCCGCAGGGCCTGAGCGTCCGGCACGAAGTGGGAGCACGAGCGATGACACCGACCACAGTGGCTCCGGCGGTCCGTCACGACGTGAGCATCGCCCTTCGCGGGTTCGACCTCCCAGGACGGATCACAATTCCGTCGCGCCCTCGCGGGCTGGTGATGCTCGCGCACGAGGCCGGCCGCAGCGGATCCGATGCCCGTGATCGCGTCCTCACCGATCGGCTCCTCGATCTCGGCTTCGGAACGCTCGAGCTCGATCTCCTCGCCCCGCACGAGGTCGGGACGGTCGACGGGCAGCGTGATCTCGACGTGCTGGCGGTTCGACTGCTCGTGGCCACGCGTTGGCTGCGCGCGCACCAGAGCGCCGGTGGGCAACCGGTCGGCTACTTCGGCTCGCTGAGCGGCGCGGCCGTCGCGTTGCTCGCCGCCGCCGAGGACCCGGCCATCGGTGCCGTCGTCGCCCGAAGCGGCCGACTCGATCTCGCCGGACCGTGCCTGCCGACGGTGCAAGCACCCACGTTGCTGATCGTGGGCGGCGCCGACTCGGCGTCGCGGGAGGTGAACGAGCGAGCGGAGTCGTCGTTGCGGTGTGCACATGAGCTCGTGCTCGTGCCGAGGGCCACCGAGCTCTTCGCCGAACCCGGCACGTTCGAGACCGCGGCACGTCTGACCGGCGCGTGGTTCGTCCACCATCTTCGACCGAACCCGACGAAAGGCGAGACGACATGAGTGCGACCCCCGAATCCGCCACGTCGACGGGCTCGGTCGTCCGGTTGAGCGAGCTGCACCGTGACGACGCAGAGGTCGCCGGTGGGAAGGGCGCCAACCTCGGTGAGATCCTGGGCGCGGGTCTGCCGGTCCCCGACGGCTTCGTCGTGACTGCGCCGGCGTACCTCGCGGCCATGGACGAGGCCGGCGTGCGCGACCGGCTCGCCGCGCTCGCGCACGCGGTCGTCGCCGGGGACGAGGTGACGTGCGCCGCGCAGGCCGCCGAGCTCCAAGGCATCGTGCGGGGAGCCGGCATCCCACCCGGGTTGGCCGCCGAGATCCTGGGCGCGTATCGAGAGCTCGGCGACGAGCCGTTCGTCGCCGTCCGCTCGTCGGCCACCGGAGAAGACTCGGCGGCGGCCTCGTTCGCGGGCATGAACGAGTCGTTCACCGACGTGCGGGGCGAGCAGGAGCTCCTGGCCCGGGTCGTCGACTGCTGGGCGTCGCTCTTCGGAGCCCGAGCCTGCGCCTACCGGGCATCGCGTCGCATCGATGCCGAACCGGCGATCGCCGTGGTCATCCAGTCGATGGTCGACGCCGGTCGATCGGGTGTGATGTTCACCGCCGACCCGGCGACCGGTGACCGCTCCCGCATCGTCATCGAAGCTGCGTACGGGTTGGGCGAAGCACTCGTCGGCGGCGAGGTGGAGCCCGACACCTACGTCGTGTCGCACGAGCACCCTCGCGTGCTCACGACCCATGCCGGCTCCCAGCAGTACGCGGTGGTGCGCCACGCCGACGGCCACGAGGTGAAGGTCGATCTGCACCGAGGTGACAGCTCGCCCGCGGTCCTCACCGACGCCGAGATCCTCGAGATCGCGATGCTCGGACGGCGCGTCGAGGAG
>DASUAS010000435.1:0-7298 GCA_035763625.1 Acidimicrobiia bacterium | reverse complement strand
CACCGGCGTCGAGCAGCCAGTTGCACGTGTCCATCGCGGTCTTCCCGGCGCCGATGACCGTGAAGCCGCTCGGCGCTCCGTCGAGATCGACGAGCCGGTTCGGCGGCAACACCTGCACGTCGGGATCGATGACGAATCCCGGGGTGTGACGTGACGGGATCGACGACTCGATGTAGGTCGCGTCGACGATCCGGCGACGCACCCGTACCCTCGTCGGCGCGCCGGTCAGCAACGACACGAAGTGGTGACCGTCGGTGTCGGCCCCGGAGTACTCGCACATCCCGAAGAACCGGACCCGGCCCGACGCAACGTGATCATCGAGAACCCGGCCGCAGTAGTCGACGATCTCGGCCGCCGTCGCTCGCTCGTAGAAGCCCGCGTTCGGCCCGTGCTCGTCGATGCGATCGTGCCCGAGCGTCCGGGAGTTGACGCCGTAGTACGCCGACGGCTGATGCAACCGCACGAACGGATACGCATCCAACCAATGGCCACCAGGACGGTCACGGCGGTCGACCAAGACCACGTCGGCATCGGACTCGGCAACCACCGTGTCGGTGAACGCCAGCCCCGTCACGCCGGCGCCGACCACCAGGTAGTCGGTCTCGATCTCACGCATGGTCCCGACCCTCGATGGGTTCCGCGTCGTCGAACATGATGCCCCATTCGGGGGCCTCGTGCGTCTGGCGCATCGTCCGCAGTGCCAGTCTCGTACTGTCACCGGATGACCCAGCGACTCCGCACCTTCCTGACCTTCCAAGATGGCGCCGCCGGGCCGGCACTCGAGCTCTACCGCGAGATCTTCGACGACTTCGAGATGGTCGACATCGACCGCTACGGCGCCGGGGATGCAGGGCCGGAAGGCACCGTGAGGGTCGCGACGTTCCGACTCGCCGGCAACGAGCTCAGCTGTGCCGACAGCGCCGTCCGCCACGGGTGGGGATTCACCCCTGCGGTGTCGCTGTGGATCGACTGCGACGACGACGACGAACTGCAGCGGCTGTTCGATCGGCTGAGGGATGGAGGCACGGTCTTCATGCCGCTCGACGACTACGGGTTCAGCACGCGCTTCGGCTGGGTCGGCGATCGCTACGGGGTGACCTGGCAGCTCAACCTGGCGTGACGGCGAGCACCCCGGCGGCGTCGGTCGCCCGCCGCTCCCACCGGCTCATCGCTCGACTGCAGGAGCGTCAGAGCTTGCTGTGGTCCCAACTGGCGACCCGCGTGTGGTTGACCTTGATCCCGACGCGCTTGTTCAGCATCATCTCGACCGCGGGGAGCATGTCGTCGGTGTACGGGCCCACGTGGCGCTCGAACACCGACTTGCCCATCTCGAGCAACCGGTCGCGTTCGTCGAAGATCTCCGCCGTCCCGATGATCTGCACGCCCTTGAGCTCGTTGTAGTCGTCACCGGTCTCGACCATGCACGTGATGTTCGGGTTTCGCCGCAGGTTCTGCACCTTCTGCGACTTGGCCTTGGTCTCGAACGCGATCTCGCCCTCGAGGAACCCGTACCACATGGCGACGAGGTGGATGCTGCCGTCGGCGTTGATCGACGCCAACGACATGGTGTGCTTCCCGCGGAGGAACTCCGCGATCTCGTCGTCGGTCATCCGGATCTTGTCGCGCTGCTTGACGCCCTTGCCCATCTCGCCCGCGGCGCCGGACCCGGTGGTGGCCACTACGGGATCCACCGGGAGAGCGACTCGATCACGCAGGCCGGCTTCTCGCTGCCCTCGATCTCGATGGTGATGAGCACCTTGGTCTGGATGCCGCCACCCTTGACGTCGGTGACCTCGGCCATCTCGGCGCCGGCGCGGATGCGCTTGCCGACCAGCACCGGCGCGACGAAGCGCACCTTGTCGACCCCGTAGTTGATCGCCATCGCGAAGCCCTCGTACCGGGCGATCTGCGGGAGGAAGAAGCTCGCCAACGACAGCGTGAGGTAGCCGTGGGCGATGGTGCCGCCGAACGGACCCGACTTGGCCCGCTCGACGTCGACGTGGATCCACTGGAAGTCACCGGTCGCTTCCGCGAACGTGTTGACCCGCTCCTGCGTGATCTCGAGCCAGTCGCTGTAGCCGAGGTGCTCGCCCACCGCGGCCTTCACGCTGTCGACGCCGTCGAACACCCTCGGCTCAGGCATTGCTTCCCTCCAGGTTCTCGAGCACCTTCTCGGCCTCGGCGACGATCCGGTCGATCAGTTCCTTGCAGGTTGGCAGGTCGTCGATCACGCCGACGACCTGGCCGCTCGGCAACACCCCCGACTCGACCTTGCCGTCGACCAGCGCGGCCTTGGTGAGCATCGGCGCGTTGGCCGCCATCATCGTCTGCGTCCACGTGAGCCCGAGCGATTTGCGCATCGCCAGGCCCTCCTTGGCCATCGCCGGCAGCGAGATCCCCGACAGCTTGTGGAAGCGCCACGCGTTCGCGGTCGCGCGCGGCAGCGCCCACACCTTGCCGCGCCCCGACTCGACCTCCTCGACCAGCTCGGTGTCGAGCATGCGGTGCGGCACGCCGTCGATCTGCCTGGTGACCACGGTGTCGGTCACCGCCTTGCCCAGATAGAAGTCCTTCACCGACTGCGGCACCGCGCTGTCGGCGCTGAGCAGGAAGCGGGTGCCCATGGCGATGGCGTCGGCGCCGTAGGCGAGCGCGGCGACGAGCCCGCGGCCGTCGAAGAAGCCGCCCGCCGCGATCACGGGCACGCGGCCCTGCACCGCGTCGACCACCTGGGGCAGGAGGATGGTGGTGGGCACCGAGCCGGTGTGGCCGCCCCCCTCGCCGCCCTGGACGAGCACCGCGTCGACGCCCCACTCGAGCACCTTCTCGGCGTGGCGCTTGGCGCCGATCGACGGGACGACGAGCACGCCGCCGTCGTGCAACTGGCCGATCAGCGCCTCCTTGGGCGCCTGGGCGAAGCTCGCCACCTTGATCTGCTCGTCGACGAGCAGCTTGATGCGATCACCGATGTCGGCTGCGTCGGCGCGCAGGTTCACACCGAAGGGGTTGCCAGTGCGCGCCTTCACCTGCGCGATGGCGCCGCGCAGCTGGTCGAAGTCCATGGTCGCGCTGGCGATGAGACCGAGGCCCCCGGCGGCGGCGGTGGCGGCGGTGAGCCCTGCGCCCGACACCCAGCCCATGCCCGTCTGGACGATCGGGTGCTCCACTCCGACCAGGTCGCAGAAGCGCGTGTGCAGGCGCGGGTGCAGGGTCATCAACCCGGCACCTCCTGGCTGCGCATGCCCGTGGGGTCGAGCCGGGCGATGACCTCGGTCTCGGACGGCGTCGGTGGACGCGTCTCGGCGACGTCACCCGCATCGTCGCGGGCCATGGCGAGCTCGAAGCCGGTGGCGGCCACGACGTCGTCGACGGTCACGCCCGGGTGCACGCTCACGAGCCGCATGCGGTGGTCGGGACCACCGAAGTCGAGCACCGCGAGGTTGGTGACGACGCGCCGCAGCTCGTGGTGCTCCTGCACCCACTCGCCGAGCTCGGCGGCGCGGTCGTAACCGATGCCCGAGACGACGTCGACGTGCTCCACGAACACCTTGGGTGAGTGCGTGGGGATCCAGTAGCTGGTGACGTTCTGCACCGTGTTGCCGGGTGCGCCGCGCATGCCGAGCAGCTGCACCTTCGGCTGGGCCGGATCACCGATGAACGCGAAGTTCTGGTTGCCGTACGGGTCGAGCTGCGACGCGCCCATCATCACGTGGCGCCGCCCCGACCACACGACGTCGAACATCGTGCGGTACGGGTTCCACGCCTCGATCGTCTTGTCGGGTGCGTCGACGCCGAGCGGGATGCCGTTGCTCACGAGCAACGCCTCGCCATCGGTCATCACCAGGTCGGGTTCGAACACCTCACGCGCGACGCGACCGCCGATGGCCGGGATGGTGCCGATCGGATTGGCCATGATCTCGCCGTCGCCGCGGAAGCACTCCGCAACCCCGACGACGCAGTAGTCGGCACGGCGCACGTCGGGAGTAGGTACGTCGCTCACAGGCCCACCACCTTCCGGTACTCGGCGTGGTTGCCGCAGTCGAGGTACTTGGCTTTCCAGGCCGCCCACCGCTCAGGATCCTTGGCGCTCAGCGCGTACTCGCGTTGGAACGCTTCGTCGCGGCCGTAGTCGGGCACGCACTCGGTGAAGTGCGCGCCCTTGGGTGCCTCGACCACGCCGTGGGTCATGAGCCGGCTGATGAGCTGCGTCTGGACCGGTCCGTTGCTCGCCAGGTCCTCGGTCGGGACCAGCTGCTCGACGCTCATGAAGCACGTCGGCGCCGCCATCGCCACGAGGTTGTCGAAGTACGGGTCGACGTTGAGGTACTGACCGTTGCCGCGCGCATCGCCCCGGTGCATGTGGATGATGGCGACGTCGAGCTTCAGCGCCGGCGCGGCGACGAGCTCCTCGCCGTCGTCGTAGGGCGACACCACCGTCTTGATCTCGGGCTGGCGGTCGACCACGAAGGTACCGAGGCCCACTCGCGTCGGGAGGAACGGCACCCGCCACGCCGCCGCCTGCAGGCCGAGGAGGAACATGCCCTCGTCGAGCTCGAGCGTCTGCACCGAACCGGCCTGCCGCGCGTTGCGGAAGTGCGGCTCGAGCGCGATCGAATCGAGCGAGCAGAACGGGTAGATCGCCTTCTTCACCTTGCCGGTCGCGCACAGCAGCCCGAGATCGGGGCCGGCGTAAGCGGCGACCGTGAGGTCCTTCACATCGGAGTTCGCGATGGCGCGCACGATGCTCATCGGCTTGCGCCGCGAGCCCCATCCTCCGATACCGATGCTCATGCCGTCGCGCAGCTCCGCGACGACCTCTTCTTCGGTCATCCGCTTGTCGACCACGGTGCTCCCTCTTTGCGGAGATCTACTTGGAGGTGTCGGCGTCGCGCTTCTCGACGAACGCGTCGCGGAGCTCGTCGGAGACGCCGGCCAGGTTGAGCTCGAACGTGAAGCCCTGCTCGAAGCGATACGAGCGCTTGACGTCCCACAAGTCGATGCCGTTGAGGCTCTCCTTGGCCGCCCGCATCACCGTCGGCGACTTGGCGGCGATGTCGGCCGCCACTGCGAGCGCCGCTTCCCGGAGCTGGTCGCGAGGGACGACCTGCAGCACCGAGCCGAAGGCGTGGAGCTCGGCGGCGGTGGCGGTCCCGCCGGTGTAGACCATGGCCCGCATCTTCTGCTGGGGCACCAGCCGGGCCAGGTGGGTGGCCGCGCCGAGCGCACCCCGGTCGACCTCGGGGAGGCCGAAGAAGGCGTCGTCGCTGGCCACCACGATGTCGGCGTTGCCGGCCAGGCCGATCCCACCGCCCACGCAGAACCCGTTCACGGCGGCGATCAGCGGCACCGGGCAGTCGTACACCGCGGCGAAGGCGGCGAAGCAGCCCTTGTTGGCGCCGATCAAGGCGGTGAACCCCTCGGTGTTCTGCATCTCCTTGATGTCGACGCCGGCGTTGAAGCCCTTGCCCTCACTCCGCAGGACCACCACGCGGGTCTCGGGATCCTTGCCCGCGGCGGTGATCGTTTCGGCCAGCTCGAACCAGCCCGCCACCGTCAGCGCGTTGACCGGCGGCACGTCGACGACGACCTCCGCGATGCCGCGCTCGTCCCGCTCACACGTGATCCCCACGGCTCGGGAGCCTACCGGCGACCTGACGAAGCGTCAGATTCGACCTTCGAGCCGTTTCGGCGTGGTTGGTGTGCCGTAGCGGCACGCGAGCAACGCCGAATCGAGGGCTACAGCGCGGAGACGTCGAGGTAAGGAGGGGGTTCGCCGCCGCCGTGGACGGCGAGGTTGGCGCCGCTGACGTACTTGGCCAGATCGGAGGAGAGGAACACGCAGGCGTCGCCGATGTCGTCCGGATTCGCGATCCGTCCGAGCGGCACCGTAGAGCCGACCTTGGCGATGCCCTCCTCGTCGCCGTAGAAGAGGTGCGACTGCTCGGTGCGCACCATTCCCGCGGTCACGTGGTTCACGCGCACCTTCGGAGCCCACTCGACCGCAGTCGTCATCGTGAAGTTGACGAGTCCGGCCTTGGCCGCGCCGTACGCCGCGGTCTGGGGCGTGGGTCGCTGACCGCTCACGCTGCCGATGTTGACGATCGAGCCGCCCGTGTCCTGTTGCTGCATCCAGTGGTTGGCACGCTGCGAGCAGAAGATCGCCGCGAACAGGTTCAACGCGATGATGCGTTCGGTGAAGCGGGGCTTCGCAGTGGTGGTGTCGGCCGGTGGCGCGCCACCGGCGTTGTTCACGAGCACGTCGAGTCGACCCATGCGCACGACGACCTGGTCGACCATGGCCCACGCGGCGTCGCCGTCACGGAGGTCGACGCCGAACCACGACCAGCCGTCGGGCAACGAGTCCGGCTCGCTCCGCGAGCACACCGCCACGCCCGCTCCGGCGTCGGCCAAGCGCTGCGCGATCCCCCGCCCGACGCCCTTGGTGCCCCCCGTGACCAGCACCACCTGACCGGCCAGGTCGATGGTGATCGCCATCAGCGGCCCTGAGTGGTCGGTGCGCCCACCTGCGCCTCACGCTGGCGCGTCGTCGAGCACACCGGGTCCTTGTCGAACTCGGGGATCACGTACTTGCCGAACGTCTCCACCGACTCGATCGCGGCGTCGAACGGCGTGTCATCGGACAGCACGCCGAACGCCACCTGGTCGGCGCCGATCTCCTCGTACACGCGCATGGTGTTGATCGCCTCGTCCGGCGTCCCCACCGCGACGGCACGCGCCTCGATGGCGCGGTTCACGTACTCGAGCGGGACCGGCGGCTTCAACGTGGGCACCTTGTCGATGCCGGCCGTCTGCGGGAACGAGTCGAGGTACTTCGCCACCAGCGACGTGTGGTAGTCGCTCTGGGTGTTGCGGAACACCTCGCGCGCGCGGTCGCCGTCCTCCATGCACGTCATCGCGGTGGTGACCATCACGTTGTTGTTGACGTAGCCACCGACGGGGTCGGCGTCCTCGATGGTGTTCTTGTAGATCTCGATCAGCGGCTTCAGCGCCTCGGCGCCGGCGAAGCTGAAGCACAGCACGCCGATGCCCATGCGAGCCGCCTTCTCGAACGTGCCCGGTGACCCGGCCGCCACCCAGATCGGCGGGTGCGGCTGCGTCACCGGCTTGGGGAGCACCTGCTGGCGGCGCGGCATCGAGAAGAACTTCCCGTCGTAGGGCCCGTACTCGTCGGGGCCCATCATCTTCACGATCTCGGGCAGCGCCTCGTCGAACATGTCGCGGGTCGTGTCCATCGAGTCGATGCCGAAGCCGAGCACCTCCACCGACGACGAACCACG
>DASUAS010000434.1:0-21043 GCA_035763625.1 Acidimicrobiia bacterium | reverse complement strand
GCACGCCGCCCCCACAACCGCACGGTGACCCGCGTTCCGTCGGACGCGTCCGGACTCTCCCGTCGCGTGGCGTCTCGGACCGGTCCGTCGCAGCGCGTGCCAACCCGCGGTGTAGAAGACGGTGTAGAAGACCGCCCGGTTGACCACCCGGCAGACGACCAGCCGGACCCGGAGGAACACTCCAAGAACGGCGAAAGCCCAGGTCAGCGACCTGGGCCTTCGTACCGTCGATGGTGGCGGGGGAAGGATTTGAACCTTCGACCTTCGGGTTATGAGCCCGACGAGCTACCAGACTGCTCCACCCCGCGGCGGACCGATCAGGGTAGCAAAGGAGATCCCGCGCCGCCCAGGCCGGGCGACACCGGCCGCGCCGGTCCGGTTTGGCATGCTCCGGGTCCGGGCACCACGCGTCCTGCCGTCCGCCCGCGGAGGCCCCCACATGAACCCACAGCTCTGCGCGCGCGGCATCAGCCAGCGCTTCGGCGACCGCGTCGTGCTCGACGCGGTCGACCTCGAGGTGCCTGCCGGGCGGGTCGTGGGCCTGCTCGGCCCCAACGGCGCGGGCAAGACGACGCTCATGCGCATCCTCTTCGGCGTGCTCGCCCCCGACGCGGGAACGCTCGAATGGTGCGACCGCCCGGTGACCGACGCCGACCGCAGAGGCTGGGGGTACATGCCCCAGGAACGCGGCCTGTACCGCGACATGCGCGTCCTCGACCTCCTCGTGTGGATCGCGCGCCTCCACGGTCTGGACCGCGACGACGGCCGGCGGCGAGCCCGCGCGCTGCTCGAGCAGCTTGATCTCGGCGAGCGCGAGCGCGACAAGATCTCCGCCCTGTCGGGCGGGATGGCCCAGCGCGTGCAGCTCGCGGCGGCGATGGTGCACGGCCCCGATCTCCTCGTGCTCGACGAGCCGTTCGCCGGCCTCGACCCGGTCGCGGTGCGGTTCCTCTCCGACGTCATCACCGCACACACGCGCGACGGTGGCAACCTGCTCTTCTCGAGCCACCAGCTCGACCTCGTCGAAGACCTGTGCGAGACGATCACGTTGCTGCACCACGGACGGATCGTGCTGCACGGCGATCTCCGCGCGCTCAAGGCGGAGAGCCCGAACCGCTGGCTGCGCGTCGACACCGCGGTCGACCCGTCGTGGATCGATCCTTCGGTGTGCACGATCGCGTCGGTCGACGCCAGCGGCACCCGGCTGCGCCTCTCGCCGCACGCCGACCCCGGCGCGGTGCTCGACGCCGTCCGGCGGCACGCACCGCTCGACGACTTCGGCGTCGAGACACCGAGCCTCTCGGAGCTGTTCCTCGAAGCGGCCGGTGAGGACACCGAGGACGAGGCGGCGTGAGCTGGTTCGAGGCGACCCGTCTGGTCGCCGCGCGCGAGCTGCGGGAGGCGTTCCGACGTCGATCGTTGTGGATCGTCTTCGCCGTGCTGTTCCTCGGATCAGCCGCGGCGATGATCGTCCCCGACCTGCTCGACAGCGGCAGCACGACCTACGACGTCGCGGTGCAACCGGGGCCGGGCGTAGCGACCGGCTTCGACACCGAGCTCGGGGTCGTCGGCCGGGCACTCGACGCGAACGTGCGGATCCGCGGCGTGAGCGACCACGCGCAAGCCCGAACCCTCGTCAACGACGGCACCGTCGACGCCGCCGTGATCGGCGGCAGTCCGCCGACGGTCATCGTGCGCAAGGGCGACGACAACACCCTGGTCGCGCTCGTACGTCAAGCCCTCGCCACCAGCACGCTCACCGAGCAGTTGCAACACGCGGGTCTCGACTCCGCCGCCGTGCAACGCATCCTCGGCACGCCCAGCGCGCACCTCGAACAGGTGGCGGTCGACGACTCCGACCGCAAGGCGTCGGCCGCGATCCTCTCGCTCGTCCTGTACCTCGTCCTGTTGCTGCTGATGGTCCAGGTCGCCACCGGGGTCGCGATCGAGAAGGCCAACCGCATCAGCGAGGTGCTGCTCGCGGTGGTGAAGCCGACGTCGTTGTTCTTCGGCAAGGTGGTGGGCGTCGGCATCGTCGGTCTGGCCGGCTTCGTCGCGGCCGGGATCCCGGTCATCGTGAAGGCCGTCGGGGGCGGTGACCTCCCAGCCGGGTTGGGTCCGGCCGTCGCCGGCGGCCTGCCCTGGATGATCCTCGGACTCGCCCTCTACCTCACGACCGCGGGCGCGCTCGGCGCGCTCGTCGAGCGTCAGGAGGAGGCGGGGTCGGTGCTCACGCCGCTCAGCCTGCTGCTCATCGCCACCTACGTGTTGGCACAGAGCTCGTCCGACAACAGCTTGGGCGCGTTCCTCGCCATCTTCCCGTTCACGTCGCCGATCGTGATGCCGTCGCGCCTGGCGCTGGGCGCCGCGTCGACGGGCGAGATCATCGCCTCGCTCGCGATCGGGGTCCTCACGGTGTTGTTCGTCCTGCGCCTCGGCGCCGCCATCTACCGGCGCGGCATCGTGCACACGGGCCGTCGGCTCCGCCTCGGCGAGGTCCTGCGCACCGGCTGACGACCGGCGAGCCATCGGCCTGGTCTTTCCCTATTTCGTGAACTATTCTTCTGATCGAGAAGCATCTTCCCTCGATCTGAGGAGCACCCGGTGGACGACCTGACCTTCGTGCCCGCCCTCGCGTACCGCGACCCCAAGGCCGCGCTCGAGTGGTTGGCCCGCGCCTTCGACTTCGAGCTGACCATGGCCATCGAGGGCCCCGACGACGAGCCGACGCAGTGCCACTACGAGATGGGCTACGACGGCCGTGGTCGGATCATGATCGGCGGCGAGTGGAACGAGTGGATGCGCAGCCCCCAGTCGGTCGGCGGGACCAACACGACGAGCACGCACGTCGAAGTGACCCACGACATCGATGCGCACTGTGAACGAGCCCGCGACGCGGGCGCACACATCGTGGTCGAGCCGGCCGACCAGTTCTACGGCGACCGCGTGTACCGCTGCGTCGATCTCGAGGGCCACCACTGGACCTTCGCCATGCACGTGCGCGACGTCACGCGCGCGGAGGCGGAGGCGGCGATCGACCAGACGATCTTCGCACCGAGCTGGCAGTGACGAGCGCGGCCCCCTCCCCGGCTGCGACCGACGACGCGACCATCGACACGACCCTCGCGGCCCTCGCCGATCCGATCCGCCGTCGCTCGGTGGAGCTGCTCGCAGAACGTCCCCGACGAGCCGGCGAGCTCGCGATCGCGGTCGGCGTGTCCCCGCCCGTGATGAGCCGACACCTCAGGGTGTTGCGCGACGCGGCGCTGGTCGACGAGGAGCACCCGCCGTTCGACGCGCGGGTGCGCATCTACTCGCTGCGCGCCGCTCACATGGCCGAGTTGCGCTCGTGGCTGGCCGAGGCCGAGGCGGGCTGGTCGGAGCAGCTCACCGCGCTGAAAGAGCACCTGGAACGCCGATGAGCCGGTCCCGCGTGCTCGTGTCGATGCGCATCGCCGCGCCGCCTGCACGCACCTTCGACGCCTTCACCACCGAGATCGGTGCGTGGTGGCGACCCAACGGCTTGTTCCGCTTCACCGACCGCGCCGACACGCGCCTCGCGTTCGAGCCCGATCCACCGACGCGGCTGGTCGAGGTCGGCCGCGACGGAGAACGGTTCGAGATCGGCCCGGTGTTGGAGTGGTCACCTCCGGCGCGTCTCGTGTTCGGCTGGCGTCAGGCGAGCTTCCCGGACGATCGATCGACCGAAGTGGCCGTGCGCTTCGACGCAGTCGGCGAGGGCACCCGGGTGACCATCGAGCACTTCGGGTGGGACGGGATCCCCCCGGAGCATGCGGCGCGCCACGGCTTCCCGCTCCCGGCGTTCCAGCAACGTCTGGCCGAGTGGTGGCAAGACCTGCTGGGTTCGTTGCAGACGCGCGTGGGCGGCTGAGCGCACGGCGCGCACCGCCTACCGTGGCGCGATGACCTCACGCCCCCGCGAGCACCAGCTCCCCACCTCGAGCGACGGGGGCGCGCCCGCGCCTGCGCCGACCGCGCCGCCGGCGCGGGAGCCCAGCCACGCCGAACGATGCCGCACGCTCGTGGCCGGCGAGCGTCGGGGGGCGCTGTCGACCCTGGCCGCCGACCCCGCCGGCTACCCGTTCGGTTCGGTGGCGAGCTTCGGGCTCGCCGACGACGGCGACCCGCTGTTCTTCGTGAGCATGATGGCCGAGCACACGCAGAACGCGCTGCGCGACCCGCGCGCCAGCCTGCTCGTGACCGAGCCCGTCCCCGAAGGCGCCGATCCGCTCGCCCGCGGGCGCGTCACCCTCCTCGGTCTCCTCAGCCCGGTCGACGACCAGGAGCGCGACGTCGCGCGCACGCGCTACCTCGAGGCCAACCCGGCCGCGTCGTACTACATCGACTTCGGCGACTTCACCTTCCTGCGCCTCACCGTCGACCACGTGCGCTACGTCGGTGGATACGGGCGCATGAGCTGGGTCGACGCGCCCGCGTACCACATGGCGGAGGCCGATCCCCTCGCCGAGGCGGCGGCCGGGATCATCGAGCACATGAACGCCGACCACGCCGAGGCCCAGGTGCTGTTCTGCCGCCACTACGCCGGGCTCGAGGGCACGACCGCCGCTTCCATGTCGGCCGTGGATCGCTACGGCTTCGACATGGTCGCGGTGAGCGCCGAGCACCGCACACCGGTGCGTCTCGCGTTCCCCGAGGAGTGCGTCACCGGCGACGAGGTGCGCGGCGCGATGGTGGCGATGGTGCACGAGGCGCGCGCAGCACTCGCCTGAGCTCAACCGCGGTCGAGGTCGATCCCTGCAGGAAGCGTGTTCTGGTCAGCGCCCGCGTCTGGCGCGACCACGCGGCGGCAACGGGGCCACTCCGACCCTGCTCTCGGGGCGGGACAGATCGGGTTGACGGCACAGCTCGCAGCGGCAGATCGCCGTGCGCGGCGCGAAGACCTGCACCACCTCGAGCTTCGTCGCGCGCACGTCGCCACGATCGGCGAGCGCGTGCCACATGTTGAACGTGCCGAGCCGGTGTTGGATGGAGTGGACGCGACCGAAGCGCACGGTGCCGCCGTCGTCGGGCAGCGCGAGGACGTCGCCGGGAGCGAACGAGCGGCCCTCGAGGATCTCGCGACCGATGCGGTTGATCAGCGCACCCGCCACCTCCAGGTGCGGTCCCGCGACGACGAGCTCGGGATGACCGACGAGATCGAGCAGACCGACCGTGTACGTCCAGTGCGGCGGGTCGCCATCACCCACCCCGGTCACGAGGTACCCGTGCTCGGCGATGATCTCGGCGTTCTCCGCGAGCAGCTCTTCCTGACTGGATCCTTCGCACGATCTGCACATGCGCGAACCGTGACAGAGGGGTGTGACAGTCTTCGGCCCTCGTGGAGGACCAGCACCGTCACCAGCACCACCGGCACCGGCTCGGGTTCGTGTTCACGGCCATCCTCGTCGCCGCCGGGGTGGCGGTCTTCGTGGGCCTGCGCGCGACCGTGCGCGACCTCGACGCGTCGCTCGACCACTTCTACGCGCAGACGCACTTCACCGACCTCACGGTGATCGGCGGCGACAGCGAAGCCATCAGCCGGGCGATCGGCCAGACCCACGGTGTGTCCGCCGTCAACACCCGCGACACGGTGATCCTGTCGGTGTTCCTGCACGCCGGGGCGAGGAAGGTGCAGGGCACCGTGATCGGCGTCCCGACCTCCGGCCCGGCGATCGACGATCTCGCGATCACGGCCGGTCGCGACTTCACGCGCACCACGTCGAAGTCGGTCGCGGTCGTCGAGCAGCACACCGCCGACGACCTGGGCGTGCGTCCGGGCGCGACCGTGCAGGCGCTCGGCCTCGGCACCCCGGCCGAGGTGGACGTCGTGGGCGTGGGCCTCTCCCCCGAGTACCTGCTCCCGGCACAGAGCCAGCAGCAGGTGGTGACCACGCCCGGCAGCTTCGCGGTCCTGTTCGTCCCCGAGCCGGTCGTCGAATCGCTCGGAGGTGCGGCGATCGTCCCGCAGGTCCTGGTGCGCTACGCGCCCGGCGTCGATCGCAACGACCTCGACGCCCGGCTGACCACGATCGCCACGAGCAATGGCGCACAGCTCGTGCAACCGCGCGCCACGCAGCCGTCGAACGGTGTCATCCAGGAGGAGCTCACCGGCTTCCGCGAGGCGAGCATCGTCGTGCCGACGATCGCGTTGATCGTGGCCGCCCTCGTCGGCGCGCTCGCGGGCGCACGCGTCGACGACCTCCGCCGCCGGCGGCGCACCCTCGCCATCACGGTGTCGGCCGCGGGCATGGTCGGGGTGGCGGTCGGGCTCGCGGGTGCCGCCATCGGCGGGCCCGGGCTCGCCGACTCGGTGTACCTCCCCGAGCACGTGGGCGCGAACAAGCTCGGCGTGACCCTGCTCGGACTGGCGCTCGCCGCGATCGTCGGCGCGGCCGCGCTCGGGATCGGTCGGCTGCTCCGGGTGGGGAACGACGAGACGCTCGGCATCGGGCCCGCGGTGGTGACCGCCATCGCCACCGCCGCCGCCGTCATCTGCGTGGTCGCGCCCGGCGGCGTCGTCGACTCCGCCGAGGCCACACTCGACGCGGCGGCTCGCCTCGAACAGGTGAGCGCGCAGGTGGCGTTCGCCGGACCGGTGGACCCCGCGCTGCTCGCGAAGTTGCAGGCCGTCGAGGGGATCGGGGTCGCCGAGCCGGTGCCGTCGGCGAACGTGTTCGTGCGCCATGCCACTCGCCGGTACTCGACGTCGTTGGAGGCATTTCCGCGCGCCACGACGCTCCAGCACTTCGAGGCGCCCGACGGCTCGCGCCTCGAGCTCCCTGCTCGCGGCGCGTTGATCCCCGAGTCGCTCGGGCGCATCCTCGCTGCGGGTGTGGGCGACGAGATCGAGATCACCGTGCCCGGCGCCGGCGTGCCACCGTTCAAGGTTCCGGTCGCGGCGCTCACGTCGAACACGCTCGGCAACCTCGTGTTCCTCAGCAACGACGCGCTGCGCGACGCGATGGGTACCGACGCGAACGCGTTCGCCGGCGGCTTGTTCAACACTGCCGCGGTGCAGTTCGCGCCCGGTGCGGATCCGGCGAAGGTCGCGACCGCGGTGCAAGCCGATCCCGCGGTCGTCGTGTACGTGCCGGTGGCCGCGAACCTGAACACGGTCGACCAGGCCCGGCCGATCTTCAAAGCCGTCATCCAGGCGCTCCTCGCGATCGCCGCGCTCGTCACCGTGCTCGGGCTCGCCAGCGCGGTCGTGCTGCACACCCGCACCCGTGCCCGGAAGGGCGGGTGGCGGGTCACCGGCGAGGTGTTCGTCGCGGTCGTCGTCGGGATCCTCGTCGGTGGGATGCTCGGGACGTTCGCGGCCGACCGGCTCGTCGACGCGCTGGACACACCGCTGATCCACATCACGCGCCAGGTCGACGCCTCGACCTACGCGGTGGCCGCCGGGTCGGTGCTCCTGGTGAGCGCGATGACGCTCGCGGTCAGCTGGTGGACGCGCCGACGGACGCCGGCCGCAGCGCCCGCCGCAGCGCTTCCGTGATGTCGCGCTGACAGGCCTGAGCGACTGCGGCCGCGGGAGCCATCATCTCGAAGCCATGGCACGCCCCGGGGTAGACGTGCAGCTCCGTGGTGATCCCCGCGTCGAGCAGCCGCGCGGCGTACGTGATGTCCTCGTCGCGGAAGACATCGAGCGAGCCGACACCGATCCACGCGGGCGGGAGCCCGCCCACGTCGGCGACGCGCGCGGCGGCCGCCTCACCGGGGATGTCGTCGGTGCCGAAGCGCGATCCCAGGTACGCGCTCCATCCGAGGTCGTTGGCGGCGCGGCTCCACACCAGCGCTCCGTCGATGTGGCTCGACCCGCTCGTGTTGGTGTCGTCGATCATCGGATAGATGAGGAGTTGGAAGCAGGGCGTGACTTCGCCGCGGTCACGCGCCCGGATCGCGAGGCCAGCCGCGAGACCACCTCCTGCGCTCGCACCGACGACCGCGATGCGGGCCGGATCGATGCCGAGCTCGTCGGCATGCCGCGCGGTCCACAGCAAGCCGGCGTAGCAGTCGTCGAGCGGCGCGGGATAGGGATCCTCGGGCGCGAGCCGGTACTCGATCGACACCGCCACGCAGTCGAAGTCCTCGACCCACCGGTTGATGCGGGCGTCGACGTCGAGCCCGGAGCCGAAGAGGTAGCCGCCCCCGTGGATCCAGTAGATGCACGGCCGGCCGGACGACTCGGTCGGAGGGGAGTAGACGCGCACGGTCGGGTCCGGCCCGTCGACACCCGGCACGACGACTTCGCGCGACACGGTGGTGGTCGGCGGGAGCTCGACGAGCGGCATGTTCGCCATCGCCTCACGGATCTGCGGGACGGTCTCGAACGTGAAGGTGCCGAAGTCGATCGAACCGATCGGCGACTGCGCGAGGGCGGCGGCGATCTCGGGATCGAGGCAGGCGGCGACGTCCATGGTCATGACAGCTGCCCTCCGACGGTGGGGTCGACGTACTCCTCGATGCGGGCGATCAGGCCGTCGGCGGTGGTGAGGACGACCAGGCAGTTCTGCATCTCGAACGGCTTGCCGCTGGAACGGACCGTCCCGCGGGTGACGTACTGCAGCATGAAGCCGCCGTCGATCGTCGCGACGCGCGGGTACTCGTTCGCGAGCCCGTCGACGAGCTGCCCGAGCATCGCGATCGCCGCCATGTTCTCGCGCGCGTCGACATCCTTGCGGTCGTGGTTGTGCCACACGATCGCGCCCGGTGCGAGCACTGCGATCAGCGCGTCGGGGTCCTTCCCGGTGAGCGCGTCGTCGAACGCGGCCACCAGCTCGTCGGTGCTCGGCATGTGGTCCCCCGTTTGCTGTCAGCGGATGTCGAGACGCTCGGCGCACGCCGCCATCTCGTCCAGGAACTTGCCACGCCGCTCGGCGTCGGGTCCACCCGCCATGTCCATGAAGTCCTGGACCAGCACCAGCCGGTCGACGCCCAGGTCTTCGTAGCGGCGGACGGTGTCGGCGTCGATCGGTCCGGGTGGCGGGGTGATCGTGATCTCGAGCTTCCCGAGGCCCGCCGGTCGGTCGAGCTCGGCGGCGAAGCGGTCGAGTTGCTCGATCGCGGCCTGTGTGTGCTCGAGATCCTGGAAGAAGCCGTACCAACCCTGGCCGCGCTCGACCGCGCGCCGGAGCCCGGCCGGCGACATGCCGCTGGCGAGGATCGGCGGTCCAGCGGCCTGGTGCGGCCGCGGTCGGGACTGGATCCCGCCGAACGAGGCGAAGGCGCCGCGCAGCTCCGGCTGTTCGTCGTGCCAGATCGTGCGCAGGGCGTCGATCCACTCGTCGGCCCGACGACCACGCGTGTGGAACGGCACGCCGATGGCCTCGTACTCGCCGGGGACGTAACCGACGCCGATCCCGACGAGCAGGCGACCGCGCGAGAGCACGTCGACGGTCGCCAGCTCCTTGGCCAGGATCACCGGGTTGCGCAACGGGAGGATCACGATGCCGGTGCCGAGCAGGATGCGCGAGGTCGAGGCGGCGGCGTAGGCGAGGACCGGGACCGGGTCCATCAACTCCGCGTCGGGGGGCAGGGGCGACGGCGAGGCGTGCGGATCGATCAGCACCGGGTGCTCGCCGACCCAGATCGATTCGAAGCCGAGTTGCTCGGCGGTCTGGGCCAGCTCCGCGACGCCCTCGGGGCCCGAGAGCGCGCCCGACCCGACGCCGAACCAACCGATCGGGATCATCCGTTCACGCCGGCTGAGCCCGGCGCTGGCGACGGGCCTGCGCGCTGCCCACGTGGGTCATCACGTCGACGACGAAGGCGAAGATCACGATGAACCACCCGAAGCCGGTGACGCCCTTCACCGGTGCGTACGCGACCGACCAGGCGAGCGTGGTCCACGGCAGGAAGATGAACCCGAGGAAACCCCACCAGAACGAGTCGAACGCGATGCTCATCCGGTCGGTGAAGAGCCAGATGAAGAACACTGCCAACCGCGGCGAGATGAACGCCGCCAACGCCACGATGCAGCCGCACATGGCGGCGAGGTTAAGCGAACGACCGGGAGAGGCGCGTCGGAAGCGTCGTGACGTACGGTCGGGCCATGGACGATGTGTTCGACCACACCGGTGAGGTCGCGGTGGTGACCGGCGGCGGCACCGGGATCGGCGCCGCCACCGCTCTGCTCTTCGCCCAGCACGGCGCCGACGTGGTGCTGGCCAGCCGCAAGGTCGAGAACCTCGAGCGGATCGCGGCCAAGGTGGAAGCGGCGACCGATCGGCGGGCGCACGTCGTCGCCACCGACGTGCGCGACGTCGAGCAGTGCGAGCACCTGATCGACGAGTCGTTGGCGACGTTCGGCCGGGTCGACGTGCTCGTGAACAACGCGGGCGGGAGCCACTCGTACGCGTTCGAGGACTGGAACGCCGACCGGTTCCAGAACATGATCGACCTCAACCTCAAGAGCGCGTTCGTGCTGTCACAGCGGGTCGCGCCGCACATGGTCGAGCGTGGCAGCGGCGCGATCGTCAACATCTCCTCGGGCGCGGCGGTCTCGGCGCTCCCCATCCACACTGCGTACGGCGCCGCCAAGGCCGGGCTCGAGAACCTCACCCAGAACTTCTCGGCCGCGCTGTCGCCCCACGGCATCCGCGTCAACTGCGTGCGGGTCGGCGCCATCAAGTCGGAGGGCTTCCTCCGGGCCATGGACGCGGCGGGCATCGACCCCGACGAGATGGGTGGCCGCGCCGCCGGCCTCGGCCGCGCGGGCACGCCCGACGAGATCGCGTGGCCCGTGCTGTTCCTGGCGTCGGCGGCGTCGAGCTACGTGTCGGGGCAGACCCTCTACGTGGGTGGCGGCCCGAAGGACATCACCAGTTGAAGATCCGACCGATCGGGATCGTGGGCGTCGCGTACGGCGCCATGTCCCTCGACGAGATGGCCGCGCGGTCGGCCGAGCTCGGCTTCGACCACCTCGACGCTCCCGTCCACCTGCTCGACGGTCTCGACGACGCGGCGCTCGCGGCACTCGCGGTCCCCGTCGCCGATCGCATCAGCGGCTTCGAGCTCGTCGACGGCTGCACGTTCGTCGCGCCCTACGAACGCCGCGGCGAGGACCGGTTCGACGAGACCGTCGCCCTGATGCGCGCGCATCCGACCGTCCGACTCGAGCCCGGTCCGCGCACCAGCGCCGGGAGCGTGGAGAAGATCGAGGCGCTCGTCGCCGCGGTGCCGGGCCTGCGGCTCACCGTCGACACCGGGCACGTGGCGACGTGGGGTGAAGACCCCGTTGAAGTGCTGCGCCACGCCGACCATGTGCAGCTGCGCCAGGCGGCGACGGGTGACCCGCAACGCCACGCCGACGACGGTGGCGACGTCGACTTCGCCGCGGTCCTCGGCGAGCTCGACCGCCTCGACTACCAGGGGCAGGTGAGCATCGAGTACTTCGACCTGGCCGACATGGGCTGGCCGCTCGACGATCCCGTCGGCCACTGCGTCGCGCTCGCTGCCCACGTCCGCGCGCTCATGCGCTGATTCATTGTGGAGTTGACGACCGTGGACGTCGTCGATCCCACAATGAACCGCGCGGGCCGGCGCTGATCAGCGGCGGTCGGCGAGGAACGGGTACCGGGCCCGCACGTCGGCGACCTCGTCGGCGGTGACGTCGTGGAGGAGGATCTCCTCGCCGGCGGCGTCGGACGCCTCGAGGGTGCGGCCGAACGGCAGCACGATCGCGCTGTCGCCCGCGTAGTCGAGGCCTCCGCCGCTCCCGATGCGGTTCACGCCCACGACGAACGCCTGGTTCTCGATGGCACGGGCGCGCAGCAGCGTGCGCCAGTGGTCACGCCGCGCCGCCGGCCAGTTCGCGACGACGACATAGCAGTCGGTGTCGGCCGCGACCGCCCAGAACTCGTCCGCGAAGCGGAGGTCGTAGCAGACGAACAACGAGCAGCGGACACCCTCGACGTCGACCGTCACACGCGCATCCCCCGCGGCGTACTTCTCGTGTTCACCGCCGTAGCTGAACGGATGGATCTTGCGGTACCGGGTGACCGCGCCATCGGGCGCGGCGAGGATCAGCGTGTTCGAGGGAAGCTCGTCGCCGGGCTGCACCTCCGGCGCGGAGCCGCAGACCCAGAGGCCACGTCGGGTGGCCTGCTCGACCAGGAAGCGCGCGCTCGGACCGTCGAACGCCTCGGCGATGCGCTCGGTGTCCATCGAGAAGCCGGTCGAGAACATCTCGGCGAGCACGACGAGCTGCGCGCGCTGCTGCGCGGCGTCGCCGATGAGCCCGTCGAGGTGCGCGAAGTTGGCGTCGCGATCCTCCCAGACGATCTCGTGCTGGACCGCCGCGACCCTCACCGCGCGAGCCCCTTCAGGCGCGCGACGGCCTCGTCGATCACGTCGAGGCGCTTGCAGCACGCGAACCGCACCAGCGGCGCCCCCGCGATCTTGTCGTCGTAGAAGGTGACGCTCGGCACCGCGACCACGCCGCAGCGCTCGGGCAGCGAACGGCAGAACGCGAGGCCGTCGTGCTCGCCCATCCCGCGGATGTCGACGCTGACGAAGTAGGTGCCGGCCGACGGCAGCACCGTCAGCCCGGCTTCGGCGAGGCCCGCCGACAGCCGGTCGCGCTTCTCGCCGAGGGCCGCGGCGAGCTCGAAGATGCGCTCGGCGGGCAGCCCGAGCCCGACCGCGACGCCGTACTGGAACGGTCCACCGTTCACGTAGGTGAGGAACTGCTTGACCGTCTTCACCGCGTCGACCAGCGCGGGCGGGGCGCAGATCCAGCCGACCTTCCACCCGGTGCAGGAGAAGGTCTTGCCGCCCGACGAGATCGTCACCGTGCGGTCGCGCATACCCGGCATCGTCGCCAGCGGCACGTGGCGGCCGTCGAACGCGAGGTGCTCGTAGACCTCGTCGGTGACCGCGAGCAGGTCGTGGTCCACACAGAGCCGCGCGACCAGTTCGAGCTCCTCGACCGAGAACACCTTGCCCGTCGGGTTGTGGGGTGAGTTGAGCAGGAGCACACTCGTGCGCGGGGTGACGGCTCGCTCGAGCGCGTCGAGGTCGAACGACCAGTCGGGCGCGCGCAGCTGCACGACGCGCCGTTGCGCGCCCGCCATCGCGATGCATGCCGCGTACGAGTCGTAGTAGGGCTCGAACGTGACGACTTCGCTGCCGGGTTCGCAGAGCGCGAGCAGTGACGCCGCGATCGCTTCGGTCGCGCCCGCGGTCACGAGCACCTCGGAGTCGGGGTCGTACTCGAGCGAGTACCACTTCGCCTGGTGCGCGGCGATCGCGTGGCGCAGCTCCGGCACGCCGATGCCCGGCGGGTACTGGTTGTGGCCCCCGCGGATGGCCGCGATCGCCGCGTCGAGCATCTCCTGCGGGCCGTCCTCGTCGGGGAAGCCCTGCCCGAGGTTGATCGAGCCGGTGGCGACGGCCAGCGCCGACATCTCGGCGAAGATCGTCGTGCCGAAGCCCTGCATGCGGTCGACGAGGTACGGGGAGTCGCCCATCACGACGTCATCCGGCCACGAAGCTGAGGCGCACGTTGCGGCGTGGGTTGTCGCGGTTGAGGTCGACGAACACCACGCTCTGCCAGACGCCGAGCAGCGGCTCGCCGTCCTGCACCGGCACCGTGAGCGTCGGCGCGACGATCGCGGGCAGCAGGTGATCGGCACCGTGGCCGGGCGACCCGTGTGCGTGGCGATAGCGGTCGTCGCGCGGCAGGAGGCGTTCGAGCGCGTCGACGAGGTCGTCGTCGGACCGGGCCCCGGTCTCGATGATGGCGACGCCCGCGGTGGCGTGCGGCGCGAACACGTTCACGAGCCCGTCACCGCGCGTGCGGCAGAACGCGCGGACCTCGGCCGTGAGATCGACGATCCGGTCGCGCGAGGTGTCGACGTCGAGGACGGTCGTGTGCATCGCGATCCAGCCTACGGGCCGATCCGCTCAGCCGGCGTCGACGAGCCACCCGAGCCCGTGGTCGCGGAGCGCGTCGGAGAGGTGCGCGGTCATCGTGGGCAACGAGTTCGTGAGGAGGATGACGCCGAACACCGCGAGGATGGCGGCCGAGATCAGCGTGATGACGCGCGAATGGCGCTTGAACCAGTTCAGGGTCCGGGTGAGCTTGCCCATCGCCAGCCCGACGGCGAGGAACGACACCCCGAGCCCCAGCGAGTAGGCCACGAGCAGCACGGTCGAGCGCGCCAGGCTCTCACCCCGCGCCGCGAATCCGAGGACTGCGCCGAGGATGGGGCCGATGCAGGGCGTCCACCCGAGTCCGAAGGCGGCGCCGGCGACGGGGGCCGCGACCGGGCCGAAGCGCTCGAGGTGCGGTTGCCAGCGGAACTCCTGGTAGAGGCGCGGCGTCGTGAGCAGCTGCGATCCCGCGAGGTAGCACGCCATGAGCAGCACCAGACCCCCGGAGATCCGGGTCAGGGTCTCCTGGTTGCGGAACAGCGCGCTGCCGGCGGCGGTGGTGATGAGCCCGAGAAGGACGAAGACCACGGTGAACCCGGCGACGAACAGGCCGGTGTTGACCGCGATGCGCTTCAAGTAGTGCCGTTGCTGCTCACGGATCTCCCCCACCGACAGGCCGGTGACCAGGCTGAGGTAGCCGGGCACGATGGGGAGCACGCACGGTGAGACGAACGAGATGACGCCGGCGCCGAACGCCGCGAACACGTAGAGGTTGCTGGAGACGCTCACGGCGACGGAGCCGGACCCGAGCACCGTTGGATGGTACGGCCGGTGGACTCGATCTCGTGAGTCGGCGGTCCCTCAGAGTGCCGACGGGCGACCCGTCGGCCTCGGGTCGTAGATGCAGACGACATCGGCGAAGTAGCCCAACTCGAGCGCAGCGTGGAGCATCGCAAGGCCGGCGCCGCCGTCGGGCAGGCGCGAGGTGAGAACGACGTACGGCGGATGGTCGGGCAGCTCCGCGAACTGGCGGCCCTGGACGCCTGCCGCGGTCTGAAATCCCGGCCCGTTCAGTCCGCGGTCCGATCGTCGTCGAAGATCGGTGCGAGCCGAATCTCCATCGAAGCTTGCTCGTCGTCAAGCGCGTCGTCCCACAACATCTCCTCCGAACCCCACACGTCCAGGCCTTCATCTGTCGCCAACAGCCAGAGCTCGACTGCGTGCGCCCATTCCTCGGCGAGCAACGCCACGCGGATCTCGTCGACGTCGTCCGCATTGCCGAAGTCGGCCGGACGGTGTCGAGCGACGAGACGAAGCGCCAGAAGCCGGGACATCGCCTCTTCGGATTCGGCGATGAACACCTGCGGCGGCTCGGAGTGCAGCACCGCCACCGCTACCCTGCTCGGTCGCGGATCCGTGGAATCCACGGTTCAGCGATCCGCCGCGACCCGCTTGGTCTTCGCGTATCCACTCAGTCGTCGCTGGTCGTCGACGTGCAACATCTCGATGACGTCCCGGATGGGTCGCTTGTCACCGACGACCTGGTCGAGAGCCTGAGCACCGGCAGAACCGGGCGTGGGCGCATCCGTGGTGAGCAGGACCAAGCGTGCGTGGCGCTTCACCTGATGGATCACCGCGGCCTTCCCAATCGCCTTCCAGAGCGTGTCGGTGCGCTTCAGCCCGGGTCGGTTGCTCGTGAATCCCCCCGAGACGTCGAAGAACCACGGGTTGCCGCCGGCGTCCTGCGCACTGAAGTTGACCTCGACACCTCCGGGCAACTTGACGTCGGCGACCACCTCGGTGAACCCGCACTCCTCGAGGAGCACGCGCGCCACGTCCTTCGCAGCCTTGCCCTCCCTCGTGGCCCGTCTCTGGAAGTCCTCGTCGTCGGGTGCCGGGGCAGGGACTGCAGGAAGGCGGAAGCTCGGGAGCAGATCCGGTTCGGACGCACTCTCGATCCGCTCGCGCTCCGCACGGATTCGAGCACGAGCGTTGTCGACATACGCCTCGTCGGTGTCGTACCCGACGAAGTGGCGGCCGGTCCGGAGCGCCGCGATCGCGGTTGTCCCCGATCCCATGAAGGGATCGAGCACCAGATCGTCGTAGTACGTGTAGAGGTGGATGAGGCGCTTGGGGAGGTCGACCGGGAACGGCGCAGGATGGCCGACGCGGGTGGCGCTCTCGGTCGGGATCTCCCAGACGTCGGTCGTGGCCTCCATGAACTCGTCGCGATACATGGACGCGTCGCACGGGAGTCTTCTGCGCTCGCGCTGCTTCGGGTTCAGTGCACGGTCGAACCGACCCTTGCTCGCGATGATGACGCGCTCGGTCAGGTCTCGGAGCACCGGGTTCGCAGGACGCTGGAACGAACCCCACGCACACGAGCCCGCGGATCCGCGCGCCTTGAGCCAGATGACCTCGCCGCGAAGCAGCATGCCAAGATCATCTTGGAGGATGCCGATGACGTCGGCCGCGAGCGAACGATACGGCTTGCGCCCGAGGTTCGCGACGTTGATCGCCATGCGCCCGCCGGGTTCGAGCGTGCGATGGCACTCCGCGAACACGTCGCGAAGCATCGAGAGGTACTCGAGGTAGGTCGCGGGGATGTCACCGCTTCCGAGAGCCTCTTCGTACGCCTTGCCCGCGAAATACGGAGGTGAGGTCACGACGAGCGCCGCCGAGTTGTCTGCGACCTGGGTCATGGACGCTGAGTTGCCGACGAAGACGTCGTCGATTTCCTTGCGAGGGTCGATGTCGACCGAGTCGTCGAGGATCGGTTGGGTGAACCGAGCGTAGAAGTCGCTCGAATCGTGCGACTCGCGCTTCGAGACGCCGAAGTTCGACGTTGCCGTCGCCTTGCGTTGCCCGCTCACCGCCCGGATCGTACGCCGCTGGGCCATCGGGTCAGCCTATCGAACGTCTGTTCGGTCACCGCGCTCTCGAGGGCTCAGCCGGGCGCCGGGCCGCGCCGCCGACGCCGCAGCCAGAGACCGCCGCCGACGCCCGCCGCCACGACCGCGAGAGCCACGATCACACCGATCGGGGATCCGCCGTCACCCCCGCCGCCGTGGCCGCCGGCCGCGAGCTCGACGGTGCCGGAGCGGTCCGTGCGGTCGTGGTGGGCCGCGGCGGTGCGGCCGTCCTTGCCCGTCGTCGACGTGGCCGAACCGCGGTCGGCGGCCGTGCCGTGGTCCGCGGACGTTGCGTCGGCGGCCTTGCCCGAGTCCTTGGTGTCGGACTTGGCCGAGTCCTTGGCGCTGCTCGATGCGGGCGCGGTGCCCGGGCCCCCGGTCGCCGGCGCCGTCGCCACGGGTGGCGCGGCGGTGACCGGCGGCGGAGCCTGGGTCACCGGCGGCGGGTCGGTGGGCGCCGGGCCGCAGCCGACGACCGCGCAGAAGCTCACGAAGCCCGGCGCGCCGCCGGTGCCGTAGCGCCAGCCCTCCACCGAGCCGTCGGTGACGGTGGTGGTCGACGCGCCCGCCCGCGAGTAGGTCCAGCCGCCGGCGCCGGGCGCGGCGCGGTAGTACGCCCAGTACTGGCCGCCCGAGCCGACGAGGCACGACGAATCGGCCGGGTTGCCCACGCCGTAGAGCTGGCAGACCGCGGCACCCTGCCCCGCGAAGCCGTACGTCACCGGGTTGGCCCCGGCCAGTTGCAGCGCGTCGAGGCCGCTGATCGCGCCGTCGAAGCAGATCGACACCGCGCCGGGGCCCGGTTCGACGACGACGACGGCGCGCGAGGTGCAGCCCTGCGCGCTGACGTCGGCGTGCGCCACCGGTGCCGCCCCGCCCACGAGCAACGCGACGAGCGCGACCGCGAGCAACAACCCGCGGGACCGCGCGGCGAACGTCATCCGGTGAACCGCGGTGAAACGGTCACCGCGGCGGCCACGACCGGAGTCGTGCCCGACGGCGCGTCGGGATCGGGAGTCACGGGGGTCACGGGCGTGGCCGGCGACCCACACGTCTGCGCCGCGCCGCGCACGATCGGCAGCCACGACTGCAGCAGACCCTCCACCGATTGCGAGGTGGCGAACGTGTTGACCGGCGGGAACGCGTCGTTCGGGCTGGCGATCCGGCCGGCGTCGCTCGGCGGGGTCGTGAGCTGCTGCGAGCGGATCCACGCCGCCGGGCTCGCGTACGGCGCGCCGACCCTGGTCGGGTCGACGGCGTCGCGCCAGCACGGCGAGTCGACGTCGTACCCGGCCGCGGTGATGCCGAGGATCCCGAGCGAGGTCGAGTTCGGGTCGTCGGCGCCGAACGACTGCCACGCGCCGCTCGCCTGCTGGTTGTCCGCGAACATCCTCAGCGCGGCGTGCACTGCAGGATCGGTCGCATCGGCACCGCCGGCGACGAGCGCCTCGACCGCGAGCGCGGTGCTGTCCAGATCCACGTCGGTGCCGGTGGAGTCACCGAGGAAGTTCCAGCCGCCGTTGGCCTGCTGGGCATCGCGGACCGTCGCCAGCGCGGCGGTCGGGGGCGTGCCGCACACCACCTTCTTGGCCAGGATGCCGTAGAGCGTGTCGGTGAACGCGGGACCGAACGTGGCCGTGTTCGCACCGCACCCGTTGTCGAGGAAGCCGACGAGGTTCACGGGGTTGCCGTTGCCCGCGGGGTCGAACGCGGCCGGGTCGAGCCCGAGGGGGGCCGCGCTGAGCACGATGGTCTTGGCCGCCGCCCCGGCGCCCGAGATGGTGGCGGCGAAGTCGTCGAGCGCGTTGAGGGGCGTCGGTCCCACGCCCTGGTACTTGACCGCGCCGACCGCGGCCAGCGCCTCGCTGGTGCTCCACGTAGAGGTGGTCTGCGCGTCCTCGGCGATCGCGAGCGCCGCGTCGCGCGTCTCGAAGCCGGGGAAGCTGGCGAGCTCGAAGCCGCCGTCGGGCAACTGCTGGGCCTCGATCCACGAGACCGCGGCGTCGGCGGTCGTCCGCGAGGCGGGGTCGACGGCCGACGCGGGGAGCGCGAAGGCGAGGAGCGCGGCCGTCAACGCAGTGGTGCACGCGACGGCACGGCGAACGTGCGACATGACTTCCTCCGGGGCCCCTTTCCACGAGGGCCGTCGTTGTGGCCACCGACTCGATCGACTCGGTGGCGCGTCGTCTGGGAAGCACCGGTGGCCCGGTGGACAACGGCAGGTAGCCTGGCTCACGGAATGCGGCAGAGCCGCAGAGCCGCTCACAGTTGCGGGTCAGCGTCGGTCTCGCACCGACTTCCCCCGTTCCCGCACCGAAGTCCGGGAACCGCACGCAACATCCGGGTTGCGCGCAACCGTTGTCGAGAGGGCACGTTAGTCCGCAGTGACGACCACGACGCAAACTCGTGCCGAGGTCCCGGCATCGGCTGACGGGCACGCCGCGACCCCGCCGCGCGCGACGTGGCACGCAGGGGTGTGGCTCGTCTGGGCGCTTGCCGCGGCCGCGTGCATCGAGTTGGCGCCGAACCCGATCTACGTGGCGTTGGCCATCGGGATCGCGTCGGTGGCAGTGTCGATCCACGCGTTGCCGGGCCCCTACGCCCGGGCGTTCCCGCTCCTGCTCGTGATCGGCACGTTCTTCGCGGTGGTGCGGATGGTGCTGACGGTGGCGACCACCCACGGTGTGGGTGACGTGCTGTTCACCACTCCCCACTTCGGGTTGCCGCAGCTGCTCGGAGGCTTCACCGTCGGCGGGACGGTCGAACTGCAGGTGATGCTGCAGTCGCTGACCGAGGGCTTCGCCATCGTCGGGGTGATGGGTGTCTTCGGCGCGTTCAACTCGGTGGTCTCCCATTCGGAGCTGGTGGAGTCCACGCCTCGCGCCTTCTTCGAGCTCGGCCTGGTGGTCGTGGTCGGCCTCGCGTTCGTCCCGTCGACCATGGCCGCCATCCGCGACGTGCGCGACGCCGACCGGGCGCGGACCGGCGGGAAGATCGTGCGCCGCGGCCGACTGCTGCGCCAGGTCGTGCCGGTGATGGAGCTCGGGCTCGAGCGCGCGGTCACGCTGGCCGAGTCGATGGACTCGCGAGGGTTCGCGCGCGCCGGTGCCAGCCGGCGCGACCGCGCCGCCGGGTGGTGGGGGCTGGTGTCGCTGCTCCTGCTCGGCGGGTCCTTCGTCGCGCTCATCGGTGAGGCCGCGACCGTCGCCGCGGTGCTCGGTCTGGCCGGCGCCGCCGGACTGGGCGCCGCGATCGTGCTGGCATCGTCCGACACCGGCCGCACGCGCTACCGGCCACGTCGCATGCGTCGGATCGACTGGATCGTCGCCGGTGTCGTCGCCCTCGCCCCGGTTGCCATGGCCACGGTGTCGTGGGCCGGCGACTCGACGCTCGTCTGGTACGCCAACCCGCTCGCGTGGCCCACGCTGCACCTCCTTCCCGCACTCGCGCTCGTGCCGCTGCTCGTGCCCGCACTGTTCCCACCGCCGGACGCCTCGTGAGCACGATCTCCTTCCGCGACGTCTCCTTCGCCTATCCCGATGCGTCACACGCCGCGCTGCGGAACGTCGAGCTCGAGGTGCAGGCCGGTGAGCTCCTTCTGGTGCTCGGTGCGTCGGGATCGGGCAAGAGCACGCTGCTGCGCGCCGTGAACGGTCTCGTCCCCCACACCAGCGGCGGCCGCTTCGGCGGCGACGTCGTCGTGTTCGGGCGATCGACGCGGTCGCACCACCCGCGCGAGCTCGCCGACGTCGTCGGGTTCGTGGCGCAGGATCCGGAGTCGCAGTCGGTCGTCGACCATGTCGAGCGCGACCTGGCGTTCGTGCTCGAGAACCTCGGCTTCTCGCAGGACGCGATGCGCCGCCGGGTGGAGGAGGTGCTCGACGCGCTCGGCATCGCGCACCTGCGCGACCGCGACCCCTCGACGCTCTCGGGCGGCGAGCGGCAGCGGTGCGCGATCGCCGGCGCCCTCGCTGCGGGACCACAGGCACTCGTGCTCGACGAGCCGACGTCGCAGCTCGACCCGCAGGGTGCCGACGACGTCCTGGCTGCGCTCGTGCGCCTCAACCACGACCTCGGCACCACGGTGATGCTCGCGGAGCACCGGCTGGAGCGCGCGGCACCACTGGCCGACCGCGCGGTGCTGGTCGACGGGGGCAGCGTCGGTGCACCCGCGGCCGTGGCGACGGTGCTCGCCGACTACCCGGGTGCGCCGAGCGTCACCCGCCTCGGGC
>DASUAS010000433.1:0-28454 GCA_035763625.1 Acidimicrobiia bacterium | reverse complement strand
GGCGGCGTCCGGGCGCCCAACAGCTGTTCGGTCAACCGGTCGAAGTCGCGGAACGGATCGAAACGCATGACCGTCATGGCAGCCTCCTTCAGCGCATCACTCTGCTTTCCTTATACGCCCGCATCTCTGCCCAAACAACGCCACCGTGCGAAGAACCCCGATGCTTCCGAGCCTGCGGCGTCACGAGCCCGTGACGGATCAAGCAGCGCTCGACCGACGTGCGCCCCGGCAGCGGGTCGACGCCGTCGCGATCGAGCCAGAACAAGATCGTGCGCGGCCCCCAGAAGGTGACGACCGCGAAGAGGCGGATCTCGAGCGTCAGCCAGGAACCGGGGACACTGTCGCCCACCTACCTGGGTCGCGTCCCGAAACCGTCAACCAGCTACCGGGGCCACGCTGTCCATCATGAACCGGGTCCGCACATGTCACCGCCGCGGACTTTGTGCCCCACGTCTGGCCATGAACGCGAATCAGCGGCCCCGAGAGGCCGCTGACCTGCACTTGTGTGGAGCGGACGACGGGATTCGAACCCGCGACCCCAACCTTGGCAAGGTTGTGCTCTACCAACTGAGCCACGTCCGCGTAGGCCGACGAGGATAGCGCAGGACCCTCAGCTCCCGGCGAGCCGTGCGACGACCGGCGCGAACTGCTCGTACTGGTCGTCGCCGAACACCACGTAGGAGACGCCCCACTCCTCCCGGCGTGCGACCAGCGTGTCGCACACCTCGTCGACCGTGCCCGCGAGCACGGCCCCGGAGCCCAGCGCTTCGTCGGGCGACACGCCGAACCCGGGTGCCATCGCCTCGGCCAGTCCCCGGGCGTCGTCGGTGATGGCGGCGACGAAGTACCGGACCTGCAGCTCGAGGTCGTCGAAGCGCTCCCCCGCGCCCTCACGGACCCAGCCGATCTTGCGGAGCGTCGCGTCGCCCAGCGTGTCCTTGGCCGCGTCGGCGCCGATCACACCCGCGCTGAGGATGGGGTTGATGCCGACGATGTCGGCGACGCGTCCGGCGAGCCGGAGCAGCTTCGGTCCGCCCCCGCCGACCAGGATCGGCGGGCGCGGCGACTGCAGCGGCTTCGGCAACCCGTCGTACGCGGTGATCGCGTAGTGCTCCCCCGCGAGGTCGAACGGTCCGTCGCCCCACGCACCGTTCACCACCGCCAGCGCCTCGGCCAGGCGGTCGATGCGCATTCCGTGGCCGTCGTAGCGCAGGCCGAGCGCCTCGTAGTCGGCGGTCATCCACCCGGCGCCGAGACCGAACTCGAGGCGGCCGTCGGACATCACGTCGAGGGTCGCGGCGTCCTTGGCGAGCACCGCGGGGTGCCGGTAGTCGTTGCCCAGGACGAGCATCCCGACCCGCAAGGTGGTGGTCGCGGCGGCCGCGAACGACAACGCCACCATCGGCGCGGGCGCGCCGGAGTCGGCGAAGTGGTCGTGCACGAACAGCGTCGAGTAGCCCAGCCCTTCGATCCGGCGCGCCTGCTCGGCCCATTCGGCGCCGGTGCGGGCGGTCGACGCGGTGACCCCGAAGCGGAACGGCCGTGCCATCGCGCGCGAGAGCCTCAGACGCCGGTCGACCCGAAGCCGAACGTGTCGCGCTCGGTGCTGTCGAGGACGTCGACCTCCTGCCACTCGACCTGCTCGACCCGCTGGATCACCAGCTGGGCGATGCGGTCACCCCGCTCGACGACGAACGCGTGCGTGGGGTCGGTGTTGACGAGCAGCACCTTGAGCTCGCCCCGGTAGAGCGGGTCGATGAGCCCCGGCGTGTTGAGGCACGTGACCCCGTGCTTCAACGCCAACCCGGACCGCGGGAGGACGAAGCCGGCGTAACCCGACGGGATCGCCACCGCGAGACCGGTCGGCACGAGCGCCCGCCCGCCGCCGGCCCCGAGCTCGACGCGCTCGCGGGCGTGGAGGTCGTACCCGGCGTCGTCGGTGTGCTGCTGGCGCGGGAGGGGCAGCTCGGAGTCGAGCCGCTGGACGCGGAGCTCCACCGGCGTCAACCGGTGAAGTCGGCCGCGAGCTCGGCCCGCTGCGCGTCGGTGAGCTCGACCTGCACCTGGTAGTCGGGGTGGTCGACGACGAGACGGGCCGGTCCGGTGGCGAGCAGCTCACGTTGCTCGGCGTCGAAGGGGAAGTGCAGGTAGTGCACGGTCGACGTGATGTCGTCGCGCGTGAGCCGCTCCTCGTCACGAGGGATGCCGACCACCCGGGACGAACCGCTCAGCTCGAAGCGGATGGCGAACTCGAGGCCGCGCAGCTTCGGCAGCCACTCCCGCAGCGACGCGTCGTCGGTGAGCTCGATGAACAGCGTTCCCGAGAGCTCGCCGTCGTCGGGGATGAGCTCGTTGTAGGTCGCGATCTCACCCGCGATGGCATCGTCGGTGAGCATGCGCTCGGCGCGTGCCATCTCCTGCACCTGGAAGCGCATGGTGTCGGTGTTCTCGAACACGATGGTGACGAAGTCGCCGAGCGCGATGCGCCGGCGCTTCTTCATTGCGATGATGGCGGCGCGGAACTCGTCGCGCTCGCGCTCGTACGCACGATGGTCGACGATGTCGTCGACGGTGAGCTTCCTCACGGTCGCTCCTCTCTCACGTTCTCTTGCGTTCTTCGGATCCAGCGTTCCACGTACGCGTACGACCCCGGGGACGCGGCCCCGGGGTCGTACGCACTCACGTATGCAGCGGTCAGCTCTTGAGGGACTCGAGCCCCTGGCCGAACCGGCCGGCGTGGCTCTTCTCGGCGCGGGCGAGCGTCTCGAGCCACTCGGCGATCTCCTCGAAGCCCTCGTCGCGCGCCGTCTTGGCGAAACCCGGGTACATCTCGGTGTACTCGTAGGTCTCACCCTCGATGGCCGAGTTGAGGTTGTCGGTGGTGGCACCGACGGCGACGCCGGTCACCGGGTCGCCGACCTCGGCGAGGAAGTCGAAGTGACCGAACGCGTGGCCCGTCTCACCCTCGGCCACCGAGCGGAACAGCGCCGCCACGTCGGGGTAGCCCTCGACGTCGGCCTTCTGCGCGAAGTAGAGGTAGCGCCGGTTGGCCTGGCTCTCGCCCGCGAAGGCGTCCTTGAGGTTCGAGTGCGTCTGGGTGCCGTTGAGATCGGGCATGGGTTGCTCTCCTTGGTGTGCGCTGGTGTGCGTTGGATACAGGGGTGACTCGACGATCAGGCGTCGATGGGCTCCCGGGCGAGGCATTCGTCGCAGACGCCGCGGAAGACGACTTCCACCGCCTCCACCGTGAACGCCCGCCGGTAGCGCGACGGGACGCGCAGGTCGGCGATGTCGAGGAGCACGTCGCGTACGGTGCCACACCGCGTGCACACGAGGTGCTGGTGCGCGTGCTCGACGTTGGGATCGACCCGGATGCTGCCGGTGCCGAGATCGAGGAGCTCGACCTCACCCATCGCCTCGAGGTCGTGGACCGTCTGGTACACGGTCTTGCGCGAGATGGTGGGCATCTCCTCCCGGGCCGACTCGTAGAGCGACTCCACCGTCGGGTGCGAGTCGACGCCGTGGAGCAGGCGGAAGATCGCCTGCCGCTGGGGCGTGACCCGGAGCCCTTCGGCCCGGAACCGCGTGGTGAGCTCGTCGACCGTCTTCATGGCCAACATCTTATCAACATTCGTTGTCAACTACCACTCCGGTGCACGAGCGGGCCCGCGAGAAATTCCCCGGCGCGGGAACAACCCGCCGGCCCGGCGTGTTCACTCCGGACAGCGATTCCCCCCGCACCACGGAAGCCCCGGACTCCCTCCACCGGGGCTTCCGTCGCGTCCGGGGGTCGCGTCCTGGGTCCGCGCCCCGCGTCGGCCCGGATCCGTTTCGTGCAGTGGGGTCCGATGCGTCGCGGATGCCAGAATCCCGACCATGCCTGAACGCCACCGTGCGCTCGTGACCGCACCGTTTCGCGGGCCCGGCCTCGACACCCTCCGCTCCTTCGCCGACGTCGTGCTCGACCCGTGGATCGAGCACCAGCCGCTGCGGCTGTACAACGCCGACGACCTGGCCGCCCGGGTCGAGGCCGAGGGCGCCGACCTGCTGATCGTGGAGTCCGACAGCGTCAAGGGCCCCGTCTTCGACCTGCCGCTCGTCGCCATCGGATCGTGCCGGGGCGATCCCAACAACGTCGACATCGCCGGCGCCACCGAGAAGGGCATCCCGGTGCTGCGGGCCCCCGGACGCAACGCCGACGCGGTCGCGGAGATGGCCGTCGCGCTGCTGTTCGCGGTGAACCGCGGCGTCGTGCGCGCCGACCTGGACGTGCGTGCCGGCGAGACGTACCGCGACGGCACGATCCCCTACCAGCGCTTCCGAGCCTGGCAGCTCGCCGGGCGCACGGTCGGCATCGTGGGCTACGGCGCCGTCGGCCGAGCCGCCGCGTGGCGCTTCGCCGGCCTCGGGATGGACGTCATCAGCTACGACCCGTTCGCGCCGGATGCCACCCACTCGCTCGACGACCTCCTCGCCGAAGCCGACGTGATCTCGATGCACGCCGCGGTCACCCCCGAGTCGCACGAGATGATCGGCGCCGAGCAGTTCGCGGCTATGAAGGAAGGCGCGATCTACCTCAACACCGCCCGCGCCGGCCTCCACGACACCGCCGCCCTCACCGCGTCGCTCGCCGACGGCCACCTCGGCGGCGCCGGCCTCGACCACTTCGTCGGCGAACGTCTCGACGTCGACGACCCCCTCTGCTCGATGTGGAACGTCGTGCTCACCCCGCACATCGGCGGCGCGACCTACGACACCGAGTCGAACCACACCTCGATGATCGTCGACGGGCTCGTCACGCTGCTCGACGGCGGCACCCCACCCAACCTGGTGAACCCGGAGGTCCTGGCGTGAGCGGTGACACGGCGGCGACCGCCGACGAGGTGAAGCAGCAGCTGCTCCACACCGCCAAGGAGATGCTCACGTCGGGCTTGGTGCAGGGCACCGCGGGCAACGTCGCCGCCCGCCTGCCCGACGGCAACGTCGTGCTCACGCCGTCGTCGCTCGACTACCTCACCATGGGCCTCGACGATCTCGTCGTCTGCACCCTCGACGGCGACGTGGTGGAAGGGCACCGGGGACCGACGTCGGAGAAGGCGCTCCACCTCTCGGCCCTGCGCCGCTACCCCGAGATCAACGCGACGATGCACTGCCACGCCAAGCACTGCACGATGTTCGCCCTCACCCGCCAACCGATCCCGGCGGTGATCGAGGAGTTCGTCGTGTACGTCGGCGGCGACGTCCCCGTCGCGAACTACCAGACCACTGGCACCGACGACCTCGCCGAGGAGGTCGCGGGCTGGGTCGGCGACCGCAGCGCCGTGCTCATGGCCAACCACGGGTTGTTCGCGGTGGGCAAGGATCCCGCCGACGTGATGCACATCGCGGGCCTGGTCGAGCGCACCGCCGAGATCATCTGGGGCGCGCAGCGACTCGGTGAGATCGTGCCCCTGCCCGAGGCCACCAACCAGCAGTTCGCCGGCTACTACCGCTACGGACGCACCGGGAAGTTCTGACCCCCCGTCTTCCTGCGTTCTGACACCGTTTGTGGGTGTCAGAGGCCGCCGAACGGCGCCAAAACGTGAGGGGTGTGGGGTCGGTCAGCGCTTGCGCAGCATCGTGAGGCCGTCGCCGATCGTGAGCAGCGCGGCGTCGACGCGCGGGTCGGCCGCGACCATGTCGTTGAACGCGCGCATGGCGACCACCGAGTCGTCCTGTTGCGCGGCGTCGACGATGCGTCCTCCCTGGAGCGTGTTGTCGACCAGGATCACGCCGTTGGGCCGGAGCCGACGCACGATCTCCTCGTAGTAGGTGGGGTACGCGGGCTTGTCGGCGTCGATGAACGCCAGGTCGAGGTGCTCCTCGTCGGGGAGGCCGCGCAGCGTGTCCGCCGCAGGCGCGAGCACCAGGTCGATCTTGCCGTCGACGCCGGCGTCGACCCAGGCGCGCCGCGCGACGTTCGTCCACTCCTCGCTGACGTCGCAGCAGAGGAGGTGCCCGTCGTCGGGCAGGCCGCGCGCGATCGCGATCGCCGAGTAGCCGGTGAACGTGCCGACCTCCACCGCGGTGCGGGCACCGAGCGCCCGGGTGAGCAACGTCATGAACGCGCCCTGCTCGGGCGAGATCTGCATCATCGCCATCGGCAGCTCGGCGGTCTCGGCGATGAGCGCCTGCTGGACCGTGTCGGGCGGCGTGCCGTGCGCGACGACGTACTCGTGGATCTCGGGGGTGAGGAAGAACGACTTGGGTGCGGCCATGTCGGCCACCCTACGACCGACCGGGGCGGCGACCGGGCGCGTCAGGAACGGGAGCGACGCGGTCGGCGCGCGAGCGCGGCCGCGGCGAGCACCTCGAGCGTCCCCCGCGCCGTTGCTTCCCATGTGAAGCGGACGGCGTGGCGTCGGGCCGCGTCGCTCATCGAGCCCCGCAGCCCCTCGTCGCGGAGCATTCGGTCGAGGCCGACGCGCAGGGCGTCGCCGCCGCGGCACAGGATGCCGGTCTCGCCGTCGACCACCGCGTCGGCGTGGCCGGGCACGTCGCTCACCACCGCCGGCGTGCCGCACGCGGCCGCTTCGGTGATGGTCATCCCCCACCCCTCGCGCGCGGAGGCGCTGGCGAGCACCCAGGCCCGCCGGTACAGGTCGACCTTGGTGTCCTCGCTCACCCGTCCCGGCAGGCTGATCCACGACTCGGCGCGGGCGGCGTGGATCTGCGCCTCGAGCTCCTCGCGCGTGTAGCCCTCACCGACGATCACCGCCTCGAGCGCGGGGTGATCGGCCTTGAGCGCGACCAGCGCGTCGACGAGCACGTCGAACTGCTTGACGGGGACGAGTCGACCCACCGCGACGACGAGCGGTGTGGGCGACTTCTCCCCGCCCGGTGTGTAGTGCGGGTCGATGCCGGGTGACACCACCGACACCCGCTGCGGCGAGAAGCCGAGGTCGTCGACCATCTCGCGCCGGCTCGACTCGGAGAGCGTGACCATCGACGTGCGGTGGTAGAGCGGCGGCGCCAGCTTCGACTCGACGAAGTTGCCGAACGCGGCCAGGCGCGGCGGCAGGGTCATCTGCCACATCTCCGCATGGACGTGGTGCAGCCACGTGACGTGGGGGGTGCGCGACCAGAGCGGCGAGAAGAACGGCATGCCGTTCCAGATCTCGACCAGGCCGTCGCGCCCGCCGTGCCAGCCCATCATCTCGCTGAACGCGGCCCGCGGGAAGACGAGGTACCGGCCCGACTTGCGGATCACGCGGTAGCCGTCGCGCCACGAGACCTGCGGGTGACCGGCCGCGTACGACGTCCGGATGTTCACCTCGATCCCGGCTTCCGCCCACAGCTTGGCGATGTTCGAGGCGTGCAGCTCGGAGCCACCCGCCTCGGGGTCGTCGAGGTCGCGCCAGGCGAGCATGCTGACGCGGTGCAGCCCCGCCTCGGCGGCGATGTCGCCGAGCTTGGCGACCTCCATCGCGTGGTCGGGCATCGCGTGCTCGGGGCCGGTGGCGTGGTCGGCCGAGGTCGTCATGAGGTGTGCATCGTAGGGGGACCACGCTCCGCCGCCGGGGAACGGGACTGCATAGTCTCCTCGGATGGCTCGGCTCACCGGCGAGCGCCCGATGGCGGGCGCCACCCCCGATTCCCTGCTCGCGTTCCACGACGCCGGCTACCGCGAGATGGCGGCGCGCATCGGGCCGGGCACCGTCCTCGACGTCGGATGTGGCGTCGGTGACCAGACCGCCCGCCTCGCCGCGCTCGGGCGGCTCGTGATCGGCGTCGACTACGACGCCCAGACCGCGATCGACGCGGGGCACGAGTGGGAACCCCAGGGGTTGCGGTTCGCGGCGATGGACGGGGCCCGCATCGGAGCGCGGTCCGGTTCGATCGACTGGGTGTGCTCGTCGCACATCATCGAGCACTTCGTCACCCCCGAGCGCCACGTCGCCGAGCTCGCCCGGGTCGCCACCGACGACGGCGCCGCCATCGTCATCACGCCGAACCGTCCGGCCGACTTCGAGAATCCGTTCCACGTCGCGCTGTTCGAAGCGCCCGAGCTCGAGTCGCTGCTCTCGTTGTTCTTCCACGACGTCAGCGTGCAGGGGCTCGAAGGATCCCCGGAGCTGCACGCCGACTTCGCGCAGCGGCGCGCCAGCGGCGAGAAGCTCCTGCGCCTCGATCCCCTGGGCCTGCGCCACCGCGTGCCCCGCAGCTGGTACGTGTGGACCTACGAGCGCGTGCTCCCGGTCGTCTACAAGGCGCTGGGCTCCGAGCGCACCGGCATCGGTTCGGGGCTCGACGAGTCGCACTTCTTCCTGGCCGACCAGATCACGCCGACCACGCCCGGACTCTTCGCGGTCGCACGCCGACCGCGACGCTGACGCTCGCGCCGAAGCTCGATCACGAGGTCGCCGACTCGGCGACCTCTTCGTGGTACTCCTCCTCGACGTTCACCGACCAGACGTCGTGGTCGGCGCCGAAGATGTTCTCGACGCTGAGCATCGCGGTGTACATCGAGTGGTCCTGGTTGTTGTAGCGGTGCATGCCGTTGCGACCGACCGGATGCACGTTGGCGGCGTGCTGCTCGAGCCAGCGGCGCAGCGTCTCCACGTGCGCCTTGTACTCCCAGTCGTAGAACGGATACGCCTTGGGTGTGCGCTCGACATAGCCGATCTCGACCTTGCCGGCGTCGACGAGACCGAGGTGCTGCAGCTCGCGCTTGGCCTGCTCGACGAGGTCGGGATCGGACTTCGTCCACATCTCGTCGCCCTCCTGCACGAAGAACTCGAGGCCCAGGCAGGTGCGGCCGTCCTTGACCAGGTACGGCGACCACGACGCGAAGTTCTGGATGCGACCGACCTCGACATCGGGGTCGTGGATGTAGATCCAGGTGTCGGGGAACCCGTACTCCTCGGGCACCACCACCGCGACGGTCATGAAGTCGCGGTAGCGCAGCGACTCGGCCGCCTTCAGCACCTCGGACGGCACCGGCGGATCCATCGCCTCCAACAACGCGCTGATCGGCATGGAGGAGATCACCTCGGTGCACTCGCGGCGTGTCGTCGTGCCGTCGGCGTGCTGCGCGGTCACCGCGTGGGCCCGCCCGTCGGCGTGCTCGATCTTCGTGACCGCCGAGTCGAACACCACCTGGCCGCCGGCGTCGGTGACCAGCTCGGTGCACTTCTCCCACATCTGGCCCGGCCCGTACTTCGGGTAGTTGAACTCCTCGATGAGGCTCGTCACCTGCTTCGACCGGTCGCGGCTGCCGATCAACTTCGCCCGGATCGGCTCCCACACCGCGGCGAAGAGCGACATGCCCTTGATGCGCTGCGCGCCCCAGTCGGCCGCGATCTCGGAGGCGGAGACGCCCCAGACCTTCTCGTTGTAGGTCTTGAAGAAGTGGTTGTAGAGGCGCCAGCCGTAGTTGGCGACGACGTAGCCCTCGAGCGTGTCCTGGTTCTTCGGCGGACGGACCTTCGCCCACAGGTACGAGAACCCGCAGCGCACCGCCTCGACCGGGCCCAGGTTCCTCAGCGCGTTCAGTGGCTTGATCGGATAGTCGTAGAGCTTGCCGCGGTAGTGGATGTGGCTCATCCGGGGGCGACGCAGGAAGTCGTCGGGGCCGAGGATCTCGAACCAGAGGTCGTTCACCGGCTTCACCTTGGTGAAGAACCGGTGCCCACCGATGTCGAAGCGCCACCCGTCGCGCACCGCGGTGCGACTGATCCCGCCGACGACCCGGTCGGACTCGAGCACGGTGGGTCGGACGCCGCGTTTGGTGAGCATGTAGGCCGCGGTGAGACCCGCCGGCCCCGCGCCGATGATGACGACGTCGTGATCGGCGCCGTCAGGTGCGACAGGTTCGGCGGACGACGTGGACTGGCTCACAGGGTGCTTCTCCGGGGGTGGGTGCGGGTGCGCCCGGCGACGCGGGTCGCCGGGCGCGCGCCCGGCAGTCTACGGGCCGTCGTTCCCGCGCCTCGGGTTCCTGACGCCTCCCTCGCCGCTCGCGATCAGGGGCCCTGGATGCCGAGGAAGGCGAGGGTGGCGTACCCCACCAGCCCCGCCGCCGCCACCACGTAGGCACCGCGCTCGACCTCGTCGCGGTCGGTCACGACCGCCAGCGCGAGCAGGAACGGGAACGTGCTCCAGCAGTAGCGCTCGAACGAGTCGAGGTTGTGGGCCGAGAGCCCGAGCACCAGGGTGACCGCGCCGTAGAGCGAGTACGACGCCGGGAAGCGCCGGATGAGCACCACGAGCAGCAGCACGAAGAGCGCCGCCCAGACGATGTGGAGGCCGGAGCCGAACCGGTCGCCCCCGAAGAGGTCGCCGATCGCGTCGACGGTCCGCGACACCGGGTCCTGGGCGCCGCCCCGGAGCGTCGCTCGGTTCTGGAGCGAGATGGGCTTCCAGAAGTCGCCGAACTCGACGCCCACCCACACGAGGTACGTGCCGGCACCCGCGGCGGGGGCGACGACGCTCACGAGGCGCGCGACGCGCGACCGTGTCGACGCGCCACGCCATCCGCGCGCGGCCTCCACCGCGGCGGGGACGACCAGGAGCACGCCGACCGGGCGGCACAACCCGGCGAGGAACCCGGCCACCGCCGCCCACCAGAACCGGTTGGAGCGCAGCCCGAGGAACACGACGACGCCGAGCATCATCGCGGTCGCTTCGGCGTAGCCCATCACGAGGACGAACGCGGCGGGGAACAGCGCGCCGAACCACGCGGCGCGACGCGCGGTCGCGGCGTCGCCCGTCTCGTGCAGCGCGAGGCGGTGCAGCAAGGCACCGAACGCGAGCGCGGAGACGTTGGCGATGATGATCAGCGCGGCCGCGGTGTGGTCGAGCAGGATCCACCCGAGCCCGCGCGACAACATCGGTACGAGCGGGAAGAAGCGCAGCGACCCCTCCCCCACCGCGCGGTAGCCGTGCTCGGCGAGGTCGCGGTAGAACGCCGCGTCCCAGGCGAACAGCCCCTGACCCAGCGCGACCGGGCGTGACCCGGCACCGATCTCGTCGAAGAGGTGGCGCGAGAGGGCGAGCGACGCGACGACCAGCACCCGCGCCAGCGCCCACGGGACGACCGCGACCCGGAGGTCGCGCCCGAACGACGTGATGCGGCGGCGGGCGGCGGGGGCGGAGGCGGCGGTCATGTCATCCGATCCCGTCGACCGTCACGCGGAGACGCACCTCCGGGAGCGCGCGCTTCGAGATCCATGTCGGCTCGTCGTTGGGCGTGCCCAGGTACGAACCCTGGCTCGGCAGGAGGAATTCGGCCGTACCGGGCGTCGTCCGGTACGGGACCGTCCGGCGGAACGCCGCCGTGCTCGCGGCGCGCGTGCCGGCACCGAACCCGACGCCGACCGAGAGCTCACCGGCGCCGGGCGGCAGCGAGGTCGAGGAGGTCGATGGCGTCGCCGGCGTCGCCTCCGGCGCGCGCACGCGCCACTCGAGGTCGTACGTCGCACCCTTGCGCGAGTCGGTCGCCAGAGTGCGGTGCTCGACCTGGTCACCGACCTGGAGCGATGCCACGACAACCGGCGAATCCGTCGTGTTGGTGATCCGGGCGCGGAGCGTGACGGCGGACGCGTCGAGCACGCGGAGGCGCTGCAAGGTGACGACGGGCGTGACGGGGTCGCTCTTCGGCCCGGCGAGGATCGGCGGCACCGAGGTCTGCTGCAGGTAGGGCACGCGATCGGGATGCTTGGCGATGAGGCCCAGGTTGGCGCCGCCCTGGTCCGTCGCCCAGAGGATGCGACCGTCGAGGTTGGCGGGATTCGACGAGAACGGGTTGACGAACAGCAGGTACGCGCCCGACTGCTGGACGAACACGGTGGCGCGACCATGGATCGCGTCGGTGCTGTCGCGCCAGGGGACCTGCGATTCACTGATGCGCCGGTTCACTTCGATGCGGTTGACCGCGAAGGGCACCGTGACCAGCGCGAGGACCACCGCCGCGGCGACACCGACTCCGCGTCGCTCGCGCCACCACGTGACGAGCGCGGTGGCGATCAGCACGACGAGGGGTGCGAACAGCGGCATGAAGTAGATGGGACCGGACAGCGTGGTCGTCGCGGACGAGACGTGCATCCCCCAGAAGAAGAAGTAGCCGACCGGGAACGCCGCGGCGAGGAGCAGCAGCGCCACCGTGCTTTGCTGGCGTCGACGCATCCACAACCCGAAGCCGGCGACCACCACGCCGAGGTAGCTGCCGAACAGGAAGAGCGGGAGGAACACGCCGTTCTTGCCCGCGCTGCGGATGGCGCTGCCGACCGTGTAGTCGTCCTTGCCGAACGTGGGCATGAGCCGGCGGAGCCCGAAGCCGAACGTGTCGAGCGGATCGGCGGCGGTGATCGGGAACTCGGTGAAGGTGCCGGTGACCTTCTTGTTGTACGCGAGCGTCGCGATCACCAATGGGAGCGCCCCGAGCCCGGCCCACAGTGCACCGGTCACGAGCCTCCGCCACTCGTGCCAGTGCACCACGAGGAGGTACCCGCCGAACGCGGCGGCCCAGAGCACCGCGTCGAACGGCCGGGTCATGAAGATCCAGCCCACGAGCGCGCCCGCGACCACGAGGAGCAGGGGCCTGCGCCGTTCGAACCCGGTGATGAGCGCGGCGCCGAAGAGCAGCCCGAGCCCGAGCGTGAACAGGTACCCGAGGTACACGCCGCTCTGGATGGCGACGATCGGCGACGCCAGCATCAGCACCGTGGCCGCGATCGAGATCGTGCGGTCGGCGGTGATCGTGCGCGCGAACGCGTAGGTGCCCACCACGGTGAGGAGCGTGCCGAACACGAGCGCCGATGCCGCGGTCCCGAACACGACTTCGCCCACCAAGAGCACGATCGGCCAGCCGAGCGTGTACTGCGAGAAGAAGTAGCCGTCGCCGTGACCGCTCAGCCACGGCTGGAAGAACGCGGGCATGCCGCCGTCGGTGGGCAGGATCTTCCCGTCGCGCAGTGCGTGCACCTGCCACAGGTAGACCGGCTCGTCGCGGTTCCACGAGTACGCGGGATAGATCCAGTGGTGCACGACCACCGACATCACGATCGCGAGCAGGCCGAGCACGAGCAACGGCCAGTGCTCCGACCACAGCTCCGCCGGACGCGTTCCGCGCGCGGGACGCCGCTCGCGCGCCGGGACGGTCCCGGCCGCGTCGACCTGCGCATCCACGGTTCGCGGCCTCCCCATCTCGTCGACGGTCGTTGTGGCCGACCGACGCTACCGGAGGCACCGCGCGCGAACCCGGACCGGCGCCCCCGTCGCCGAGACGCGGACGCCTAGCATCGCCCCCGGCATGACGGCGACTGCGGGAGTGACCGCGCGCGGGCACGCGACGCGGGCTCGTCGCCTCCACAGCGGTGGGCTCGAGACGCTCGGCCTCGCGCTGCTCGCGTACGTGCCGTTCCTGCTCTCGTCGCCGGGCCAGGTCGCGGCGGACACCAAGCAGTACCTCTACCTCGATCCGGGGTCGTTCCTCGGCCGTGCGATCTCGATGTGGGACCCGCACGTCGCCGCCGGGACCGTGCCCCACCAGAGCATCGGCTACCTGTTCCCGATGGGCCCGTACTTCTGGCTCATGGACCTGGTCGGGATGCCCGACTGGATCGCGCAGCGCCTCTGGCTGGGCACGATCTCGCTGCTCGCGGCGCTCGGGGCGCGATGGCTGTTCAAGGAGCTCGGCGCCCGTCGTTGGGGCGCGCTCGCGGGCGCGCTGGTGTACATGCTCACCGCGTACCAGCTCGCGTTCACCGCCCGCATCTCGGTGCTGCTCCTCGCGTGGGCCGCGCTCCCGTGGATCGTCGGGCTCACGATGCGCGCGGTGCAGCGCGGCGGATGGTTGTACCCGGCGGCGCTCGCGCTCGTGATCATGAGCGCGGGGAGCGTGAACGCGTCGTCGATGCTCTTCATGCTGCTCGCGCCCGCGATCTGGATCGTCCTCGAGCTCGTCATGCGGCGCGTGCGCTTCGGGACGGCCGCGGCCGCGGTCGGGCGCATCGCGGTGCTCACCCTCGGCGCGTCCCTCTGGTGGGTCGTGGGACTCCGCATCCAGGGTGCGTACGGCCTCCCGGTGTTGCAGCTCACCGAGACGGTGCGCGTGGTCGCGTCGGCGTCGACGCCACTCGACCTGCTCCGCGGGCTCGGCAACTGGTTCTTCTACGGCACCGACCGCTTGGGCGACTCGATCCAGCAGGCGCACTACTACGTGACCAACCACGTCGTGACCGCGTTCAGCTTCGCGGTGCCGATCGTCGCACTCGCCGCCGCCGCGATCGTGAAGTGGCGCCACCGCACGTACTTCGTGCTGCTCGTGGTGGTCGGCACCATCGTCGGCGCCGGCGCATGGCCGTACGACGATCCGAGCCTCTACGGGCGCGCGTGGCGTTCGTTCTCGGCCAACTCGTCGATCGGTCTCGCGCTGCGCAACACGCCCCGCGTCGCGCCGCTGCTCGTGCTCGGGCTCGCCGGGCTGCTCGCGGCCGCGGTGTCGGCGCTGGCGGGTCGGCGGTGGCGACGGGTCCCGATCGAGCTGCTCGCCGCCGCGTTGGTCGCGGTGCTCGCGTTCGGCGCGCTGCTGCCGGTGTGGCGCGACGGCTACCTCTCCCCCGGCGTGGAACGCCCCGAGGACATCCCGGGGTATTGGAACCAGGTCGCGGCGGCACTGACCGGGCAGGGCGACAGCACCCGGGTGCTCGAGATCCCCGGCGCCAACTTCTCCGCCTACCGCTGGGGCAACACGGTCGAACCGGTGACGCCCGGGCTCACCGATCGTCCGTACCTCGCACGCGAGGTGCTCCCCTACGGATCGCCGCAGACCGTCAACCTCCTCGACGCGCTCGATCGCCGCATGCAGGAGGGCACCTTCGAACCGACGTCGCTCGCCGCGATCGCGCGCCTGTTCTCGACCGGCACCGTGGTGCTGCGCTCCGACCTCGCGTACGAGCGCTTCGGGCTCCCGCGACCACGTGCGTTCTGGGACCAGCTGACCGAGCCGTCCGTCGCCCCTGGTCTCGACGCTCCGGTGCCGTACGGCCCGATGACGACGAACGTGTCGCAGATCCCGTTGGTCGACGCGCAGACCCTGCGCGACGCGACGAAGGCCGACCCGCCCGCGGTCGCGCTCTTCGGCGTGCGCGACGCGGTACCGATCGTGCACACCGCGCCCGTCGACCAACCAGTGGTGCTCGACGGCGACGGTGACGGGATCGTCGACGCCGCCGCCGCCGGCCTGATCGACGGCAACCAGCTCGTGCAGCAGGTCGCCGCGCTCGACGACGCCGAGCTGTCGGCCGCGCTGGCGCGCGGCGCCGACCTCGTGGTGACCGACTCGAACCGCCGTCGGGCCGAGACCTGGTTCACCTCGCTGCGCGACGACAAGGGTGCGACCGAGCGCGCCGGGCAGACGCTCCCCGACCCGAGCGGCGAGGACTACCGCTTCGACCTGTTCCCCGGCTCGGCCGACGACGCGCGCACCGTCGTGGTGCAGCAAGGCGGCACGGTCGACGCCAGCGCCGACGGCGGCACCGCCCATCCCGAGAACCGAGCCGTCGGCGCGTTCGACGGCGACCTGCACACGGCGTGGCGGGTCGGCGGCGCGAACCCGACCGGCGCGCAGCTCACGCTCATCCCCGCGACGACCGTGCACGCCGACCACGTCACGCTGGTGCAACCGCAGGACGGCCCCCGCGACCGCGTGCTCACCCACGTGAGCGTGATCGTGAACGACAAGCCCCCGATCGCCGTCGACCTCGGCCCCGACTCGCTCACGCCGAGCGGCCAGCGCGTCGACTTCCCGGCGACCGATGTGACGTCGCTGACCATACGCACCGACGCCACGTCGACGCCGCTGGTCAACCCGGCCGTGGCCAACCCGGTCGGCTTCGCCGAGGTGCGCCTGGGCGACGTGCACGTCACCGAGCTCGTGCGCCTCCCTGTCGACGGGACCACGCGCGTCGGCGGCCGCGCGGCGTCGCACGCGCTCGACTACGTGTTGTCGCGGCTGCGCTACGACCCCACCGACGCCGACCACCAGGATCAGGAGCTGGCGCTGCGCCGCCAGTTCACGGTGCCCGACCCGCGGGCGTTCGGGATGTCGGGCACGGCGCGCGTGAACCCGAACGCGCCCGACGCGACCATCGACACCGTGCTCGGGACGACGGCCCCCGGCACGGAGTTCGTGGCGTCGGGTCACCTGCGGGGCGTGCTCGACGCCCGCGCGTCCCGCGCCTTCGACGGCTCGGACGCATCGGCGTGGACCGCCCCCATCGGCGCCCAGACCGGTCACTGGGTCGGCGTCGACCTGGATGCGCCGATCACCGTGAACCACCTCGACCTCGGCGTGGTGGCCGACGGTCAGCACTCCGTGCCCACGAAGGTGCACCTCGAGGCGGACGGGAAGACCGTCGCCACGTTCGACCTCCCCGCCATCACCGACGAGCCGACGCCGGGCGCGGTGCACCAGGTGCCGCTCGACTTCGCGCCGGTGAGCGCCCGCTCGTTCCACCTCGTCGTCGACGACTACCGACCCGTCGATCCCGACGGCACCCTGGCCATCGAGCCGCAGACGCTGCCGATCTCGTTCTCCGAGGTCGCGATCCCCGGCGTTGCCCGCCCCGCGTCGCCGACCACGCTCAGCAGCGCGTGTCGTGACGATCTCGTGCAGGTCGACGGCGCACCGCTCTCGGTGCGCGTCACCGGAGCCGTGACCGATGCCCGCACCGGGCTGTCGCTCGAGGCCTGCGACGGCGCGGTCGACCTCGCCTCGGGCGACCACACCATCACCACCGCCACCGGCCTCGACGTCGGCGTCGACGTCGACCGCGTCGTGCTCTCCTCCGCCGCCGGCGGCACCCCGACCACTGTCGCGCCACGCGGCGCCGCGCTCGACACCGCCGGCTCGAAGGTCCACACCGTCGACGCGGGGTCCACCTCGAACACCATCTCCGTGCAGACCGACGGGAAGCCGTTCTGGCTCGTGTTCGGGCAGAGCCACAACGACGGCTGGGAGGCGACCACCTCGGGCGGCCGTGTCGGTCCCCAACAGCTCGTCGACGGCTACGCCAACGGCTGGCTCATCCGTCCCGACCACGCCGGCACGATGACCATCCACCTCCGCTGGACACCCCAACGCCTGGTGTGGGTGGGTTTCGCGGTGTCGATCGCCGTCGTGCTGCTGTGCCTGGCGATCTGCGTCGTCGCCGGGCGCCGTCGGCGCGCCTCCTTCCTTCCGTACGCGGAGACCCCCGCACTCGACCTCTCGTTCACCTACGCCGGCAGCACCCCGCTCGTCGTGCTCGGGCTGCTCACCGGAGTCGGTGTCGGGCTCGTGACCGCCGCGTTCTCACGCCCCTGGATCGGCGTGGTGGCCGGCGTCGCCGCCGCGGTGGTGACGCTCGTCCCCCGCGCGCGCGTGCTCGTGGTGGTCGCCATCCCTCTGGTCCTCGCGCTCAGCCGCATCGCCCACGAACCCGAGCTCGCATGGCTCACCATCGCGCTGCTCGTCGTCGACCTCGCGGCGCGTTGGGTGCGCAGCCGCAGATGACGCCGGTGTCGACGCCCGGGCGAGAGGACCGGGTGTCGCTTCGCACGCCGTGCGCGCGCGGGTGCAAGCGCCCGGCGCAAGCACATGCGCGAGCAGCAACCTTCGCGGACGACTCCCCCCGCACGCTGGTCCTCGAGTGGTGGAGCTCGGCGGGGTCGCGTCGCGTGGTGGAATTCAGGTCCTCGCATGGCGCGGAGTGAGAGCCGACCCGATCGGGCCGCGGTTACGGTTGGTCATGCCGTTCTTCGAGCCGCTGTCACCCCTGCCCGACGAGCCGCCGGCGCCGCGACCGACGGGATGGCGACCTCCGGTGTGGGATCGCCCGTCCGAGGCGGTGCTCGGCTCGGTCGTCCCTGCCACCACGTTGCTCGCCCGCACCGACGATTCGGCGCTCGCGCTCGACGAGCTGCGGGCCTACCCCAACGGGTTCACCTGCAGCCTCGTCATCCTGCGCAACCCGATGGCGCCGCGGGACCCCACCGAGAGGTTCGGGCCGATGCACATGCATCCGATGGCGATGCGCGGACCGAGGCTCGGGTTCGAGTTCTCCGACGGTTCGGTCGCTCGGGTCGACGGAGCCCGTCACGCGCCGCCGCCTGCAGGAGCGAACGTCCAGCTGCTCGCCGTGTCGCGCGCCCAGCCGGGCAACCCCTTCGGCATCGCGACCGACGACTTCGGCGTTCCCACCTCTCCAGTGCTGCTCCAACGAGGCGGTGGCGGCGGTGGGGACCGCTACGAGATCCGCTTCTGGTGCTTCCCGCTCCCGCCTCCCGGACGGATGACGATCCACGCCGATTGGGTGGATCGAGGCGTCGACGAGGTGTCCATCCCGTTCGACGCCGACCTCATCCGCGACGCCGCCGCGGCCGCGGTCACGATCTGGGAAGCGGACGAGTAGCCGCGATGCGTTGCACGCACGCGGGGCGAGGGTCGTCGACGACGACGTCCTCGTAGGCCACGACTCGGAGTTCGTGCCGTGCGGCGAGGTCGAGCAGCTCGCCCGGGCGGAGCAGGAAGTCGGGGTTCGTGGGCCGGCCGTGACGCTCGTTGCCGACCGCGAACGTCTCGTACAGCAACCAACCCCCGGGCGCGAGCAGGGCGACGAGATCGTCGAGGATGGGCCGCCACAGGTAGTTGGTGACGACCACCGCCGCGCACGAGGCGCGCGCGAGCGGGATCGGCTCGCCGCGCTCGAGGTCGAGGTCGACAAGATGGACACCTACCGCGTCGCGCAGATCCTCGACCCCGCTCAGGTCGCGATCGATCGCGTACACCTCGTGGCCGCGCGCGGCGAACCGGCGCGTGTGACGACCTCCACCGCACGCCACGTCGACGACCGGTCCGACCGGCCCCGTCTTCCCGACCTCGGGACCGAAGCGCTCGATCCACGCCGACGCGTTCATTCGCGCACGCGCTCCCTCGCCCGCCGACGGAGCACTTCGATCACGACGTCGGCGAGCAGGAGCACGACGGCCAACCAGACGAGGTTGTTGACCGACGTGAAGCGGCCGGGCCAGTCGAGGTCGGCGACGTAGTCGTACCGGTACTGCTGCACCACCACGTAGAGCGCGGCCGCCGCGAGCGCGAGGGGGGCGCCCACCGACACCAGGAACCGGGTGCGTGGCACGAGCGCGACCAGCACGACCAGTGCGGCCGCGAGCAGTCCCACCCACCCGCGCGACACCGCCGCACCGACGATCCCGACTGCGAGCGCGCCTCCGATGACGGCCAGCGGCCGCGGGCGCGAGCCGGTCGCGACCAACGGGTTGGCGAGCACGGGCTCGTCGTCGACGTCCGAGTCGTCGTCCTCGTCCTCGTCCGAGGGCGTGCGCCGGCGGCGCAGGGCGAGCCAGAGGCACACCAGGATGACGATCACCGACACGCCGATCGCGATCCACACCTTCTCCTGCGGCGTCCACTTCAGCGTCACCGTGAACGATCCCGAGGGCGGCGCGACGCGCCAGCCGTTGGCGTAGCCGTCAACCAGCGTGGAACCACCGATGTCCTTGCCGTCGACGTTCGCCTGCCACCCCGCGTTGTTGCTCTCCCCGAGCACCAGCCAGAAGGGCGTGCCTTTCCGCGCGCCGGTCACCTTCAGCTCGATCTTGGTGCTGCCCTTGCTCGTCACCTCCACGCGCGGAGTGGCCGCGGCGGTCGACGCCGCCTGCGTGACGGTCGTCGGCAGCTCGCCACGGGCACCGAGCGTCATGGCCGCGCCGCCGGTGCCGGAGCCGAGCACCATGCCGTCGACGTCGACGCCGGTGGCCGAGCCTGCGGCGGAGCGCAGCACGTGGTCACCGGTGTCCAACTGCAGGGACGCGGCGGCGTCGGGGCAGCGCTGCAGGTCGACGGGCTTGCCCACGGCCGCATCCGCCGTGGATCCCGAGAGCTGCACCGGGAGGACGTCGCCGTCGACGCGCACCAGGTCGCTCCGACACGTCGAAGGCAGGGTCGCCGGCATCGCCGCCCGCTGGACCCCGGGCACGCCGAACTCGGCCACCGCCACCGGCATCACCTGCGGCTGATCGTCGGGGTAGCTCCGCGTCTGCACCGGTCGCACCTGGGTCACGGTGATCTTCACGTCGTCGCCGGTGAGCGGTGCGAACGACACCGGCACCGACACCGGCGCACTCCCCGCCTTGCCGTCGGTGATCGCCGGGACGTCGACCGTGCGCGACTGCCCGCCGGCGTCGATCTGCAGTTGCGTCGGCACCGAGTGCTGGCCGTCGGCGACCACCTGGAGGTCGAGGTGATCGAACGTGACCGGTTGGGAGGTGCGTACGTCGACCCACTGGCCCTGCGGCGCGCCGATGGCGGTGCTCCACGTGGTGGCCGGGTCGCCGTCGAACGCCGACGATCCGCGCGCGGCGAGGTCCGCGGGCAGGTGCTGCGACGAGGTCACGGTGATGCCGCCGGCATCGGCGCCGGGGATGCCGAGCAGCGCGTCGAGCACGTCGTCGGGCGCGGCGGGATCGAGACGAGCGGTGCCGCGCGCGCCGAACGCCCGCGCGTCGGGCACGCGGAAGCGTCGCACGAGCGCGACCTCGTCCTGCGAGTAGCGCGGCGGCACCTGGACGTCGCGCTCGCGCGTCATCTGGTAGACGAGCGGCCGCGACGCCGCGGTCGCGCCCGCGGCATCGACCAGGTCGGTCGGCATGCGCACGATCTCGTCGGCGTGCACGTCCTGCGCACCGGGCGCGTCGTCGCGCAGGCGGATCTCGGCGAACCCGACGCTGTTGAAGAACGGCTGCGCGGCGCTGTCACCCACGTTGGTGTCGGCGAGGGTGATCTCGAGGCGCGAGAACTTCCGTGACGGGAACGTCACCGTCTGGCCGGTCGGCGTGCGCGACGACGCGTCGAGGTCGACGCGGATCGGCGCGCCACCGTCGAAGCGCAGGTCGACCGCGGTGAGGTACCGCTGGTTGGGACCGACCTGGGGTTGCACCAGGTTCACGTGGTCGGTGGTGATCGCCTGGTCGAGATCGAGGCGCAACCGCTCGCCGATCACCTTGGCGTGCGCACCCACCTCCCACGCGGTGTCGACGTCGCCGTCGAAGGCGCGGGTACCCCGCACCTCGGGTTGGTAGAAGCCGGGGTCGCCGTAGTGGCTGGTGCTGACGGCGACGCCGGGCGTCTGCACCACGGTGGACGCGTCGGTGCCGGCGTCGGGGAAGAGGTCGAGCCGGTTGTCGTTCTCGTCGCGTACGAGCGCTGACTGGTCGACGCGCTCGGTCTCGCCGACGTCGTCGCGGGTGCTCGTCCAGCGACGCGCCCGCTTGCGGTTGGAGTCGGTGACGATCAGCACCGAGCTCGGTTCGCTCGCCTCCGACTGCAACTGCGCGGGGTCGAGCGAGGCGGAGTAGAGGACGACGCCGTTGCCGGACAGCGCGCCGATGCTCGCGAGCTCGACCAGGCCGTCGCCGTCGCCGGAGACGATCAGCGGCGCCGACGCGTCGGCGCTGCGCACGATCGCGCGGGCGTCGTCGACCGGGAAGATGCTCACCGGTGGCGGTTCCGACGCGTCCGCGGGTTGCGCGAGCTGGACCTCGTCGTCGATCTGATCCTGCAACGGTGGTCCCAGGCTGGTGCCGAATTTCGTCGGCGCGCCGAGCCCCTCCGGACGGGGCTGCGTGAGGAAGTTCCACAGCGGCACCGCGCGCACCAGGTCGTAGCGATCGGTCTGCAGGTCGGCGCGGTAGACGATCGAACCGCTGGCCATGAGCCGCGCGACGGGCGCGAGCGCCGACGGGTCGAGGGTGCCCTCCTGGATCCGCTGGTCGAGCGCGTTGAGGAGGTCGGCCGACGCCGCCGATCCCCACGGCACCAGCTCGCGGGCGACGTAGGGCCGGTCCATCAGACCAGGCGTGATGGGGTCGATGGTCTCCCCCCAGCGGTAGGCGGCGAAGTCGGAGCCCGGGATCTCGAGCACGCGCGTGTCGTGCGGTTGCGCGTCGAGCGCGGCGATGGCGTCGGTCCAGTACTGCGGGATGTTCTCGTCGCGTGTGAGGGCCTGCGTGTAGAAGTCGCCGGTCCACAGCGCAGGCAGGTTCACGATGGCCAGGACCATCACCACCCCGGCGACGACCAGCGTGCGCACCGGGACGCCCTGGAACGTCGCGCCGCGTCCCACCCACGCGCGCGCCAGCGAGTTCACCGCCACACCGAGGAGCACCGCGAGCCCGAGCGCGACGAGTGGCACCGCGCGGCTGGTGCTGCGCAGCGCGAGCCCGAAGCTCGACGACTCCGCGAACGACTTGAACGTGCGCCCCAGCGCCGACGGGTCGTCGTAGGGGTTGGCTCCGACCGCGACCACGACGCCCACGAACGTCAGCACCACGAAGTACGCCCGGTGGCGCCACCGCACGCACGCGGCACCGAACAGCGCCAGCACCGGGACCGCGAAGCTCACGACGAGCAGCCCGAGGTTGTCCATGTAGGGCACGCTGGCGTCGGTCCAGTGGCCGACGCGGTCGATGCCGTAGAAGAACCAGTACCCGAGGCCACGCAGCGTCTCGAGCGGCGTCGACGCCACCGACACCACCTGGAGCGTCTCGGTGAACTTCAGGATGTTGAGCCCGTACTTGCCCTGCGCCCAGAGCCCGGCGATCCACCACAGCGACGTGAGCAGCGTGAGCACGCCGATGCGCGCGGTCACCCCGAGCGCACGCCGCCAGTCGACCTCGCCGGTCACGACCGCGTAGAGGATCCACAGCACGGGGGCGATCCCGGCGAACACCAGCGCGGTGGCGTTCACCCCGCCGACGATCTGCACGACGATGGCGAAGATCGCGGCGTCGCGCCACGCTTCTCGGGAGTCGCGGGCGCGCAGCGCACGGATCGTGAGCGCGAGCATCCACGGCAGCCCGGCCCACGGCATGAGGATGACCGAGATGCGCGCCGCGAAGTCGAGCGTGTACGGCGTGAGCATGAACAGCACTGCGGCGACGACCACGCCCGGGCCCCGGACGCGCAGCGTGCGCAGGAGGAACAGCACGCCCAGGGCGGCAGCGAAGAGCAGCGAGCCGAGCCAGATGCGCTGCGACACCCAGGCGGGCACGCCCACCTCGTGCATGAGCCAGTAGTACGGGCCCATCGGGAACAGGTAGCCGATGTTCTGGTGGGTGACCGTCCCCATCCCGATGTTGGGATCCCACATCGACGCCGCGCGCGCGAGCAGCCGTCCCGGATCGAGGTAGAGGTAGGACTTGGTGTCGGCGACGACCCGGCCCGGCTTGGTGAGCAGGACCGGCACGTAGGCCAGCGCGGCGAGGAGTGCGTAGCCGAGGATGCGCCACCGGCGCGCGTCGACGGCGGGCGCGACCGCGTCGGTCGTCGTCATGGTGCGGCGATGCTAATGGTGGCCCCCCGGATCAGATCCGCGCCGGACCAATCGCGAACGGGTGCTAGCTCGCGTCGGGGTCGCCCTTGGTGTCGACGATGAGCACGCTGCAGGGCGCGTGGTGCGACACCGTGTTGGGCACGCTGCCGAGGAAGCGGCGTCCACCCTGCATCCCCTTGTTGCCGACGACGACGAGGTCGGCCTGGAGGTGGGCGGCGAGGTCGCACAGCACCTCGGCCGGACTGCCGAAGCGGGCGTGGGTCTCGATGCGGGTGTCGCAGGCGCGCTGCGCGGTCTCGGCGGCGCGGGAGAGGGTGGTCTCGAGCTCGCTCTTGATCTCCTCCTCCCAGGTGCGCTCGGCGGAGACCGGAACCGCCGCCGCCATCTCCCCGGCCGCGACGGCGGAGGGTGACAGCGGCTTCTGCACGGTGACGATGTGCAGCACCGCCCCGGGTTGCGTGGCCGCGAGCTCGGCCGCCGCCAGCACCGCCTCCGACGCCCGGTCCGACCCGTCGGTCCCCACCACGATCGCCTTGAACATCGCTCGCCTCCGCTGCACGCCGGAACGGCGCGACGCTAGCCCGAGGCGCTTCGCGACCGGAGGAGCGCCCGGATCTCGGCCACGTGATGGGTCACCGCGACCGGCAAGGTCACCGTGCCGAGGTCCTGCACGCCGAAGTCGAGTCCGAACGCGGGCGCGGCGACGTGGGCGACGCCGGCCCAGGTGACGTACAGCGAGAGATGGTGATCGCCGCGCCGCCGGAAGGTGGCCCGCCGCGGCGTGGCGGCGTCGCCCGGCGTCGACGCGACGAAGGTGGTGCCGTCCTCGAAGGCCCAGCCGTAGGCCAGGGGGTGGGCGACGACGTCGACCACGTAGCCGTCGAGGGTGACGGTGGCGTGGGCATCGGGAAGCGGGTCACCCCAGAAGCGTGACTCCAGGTTGACGATGCCCGGCCAGTCGCGCGTCCCGGGCGGTGACGAGTGGACGAGCGCACGCGGGAGGGGCGTCTGCTGCCAGATCGACGACGCGTCGGGCGGTGGCGGCGGGAGCGGTTCGCCGGGCGATGCGCACCGCGGCACCACGAAGAAGCCCGGGCCACTGCGTGGCGTCGCGGCGTCGATCACGAAGCTGCCGACGAGTCGCGCGCCGGGCGGGAGTGGCGCATCGCCGTCGAGCCGCAGGGTCCCGGGCGGAGCGCCCTGGAGCGCGCCGACCTGGACGACGACGTACGGGAACACGGCGATCCCCGGGAGTGGCGTCACGGAGCTCACGAGCTCGCCGGGCACCGGACCTGCGAAGATCACGCACCGCCCACCGGTCTCGGTGCGCTCCCACGTGTACGGCGACTCGACCGACGGCGCGCTCGCGGGAAGACCACCGCCCGGGAACGTGCCGCTCCCCAGGTCGCGGGCGCCGGCCCGCACGTAGTCCGGTCCGAGCTCGCCTCCGACCGACGTCTGCGCCGCCGCCGGCAGCACGTCGGTGCCGACGATCGCCAGGGCGACGACGAGCACGGCGAGCAGGACACGCCTCATCCCGCCCGCCTCGGTGTGGCCGTGGCCGTGACCCGCACGGGGAGGTCACCGCCCGGGTCGACGATCCCGAGCAACGTGAACGCGATCCGGCCGCTGACGACGACCGTGACCGCGTCAGAATCGGCGTGCACGTCGACGCCCCGCAGCGCCGCGTCGTCGAGCTGAGCGGTCACGTGGGCCCGCGCCCGCACCTCGGCCCGCGCGGGATCGAGCTCCACCACGCCGCGCTGGCGGTAGGCCTCCTCGTCGATGGCGGACGCGCCCGCGAGCGCGGCGGCGTCGGCGGTGTTCGCGAGCGACCGTCGGGCCGAGAACCCGCGCCACAGGTCGACCGAGATGCCGCCGAGGGCGAAGAGGAGCAGGCACAGTCCGAGCAGCCACAGCGTGACCGTGCCGGTGTCGCCGCGCGTGCTCATCGCGCCGACGCGTAGCGGTCGACGGGCTCGCGGTGGCGCGCGGTCCACGACCACGTTCCCACCGCACCGATCCCCGGCAGCTGCACCGCCGGCATCACCACGGTGACCCGCGACTCGACGTCGGCCCCGGGCGCGAGCGCGCTGCCGTCGGCGCAGCGCAGGTCCACGGAGACGTCGTCGGGCACCACACCGAGGTTGCGCGCCATCGTCGCCCCCAACGCGGCCGCGGCGCCACGGTCGCAGAGGCCGTCGCGCGCGGCCCGCCGCGCCACCTCGCGGCTGATGACCCGGGCCGTCACCTGTCGCTCCGACCACCGCGGGAAGGTGAGCACGAGGAGCGCCACCGGGAGCACGAGCACCGCCACGCCGAAGGCGAACTCGGTGGCGACGAACCCCGACTCTCGAGCCCGGGTCACGGGACGCGCTCCTTCGCGACCTCGCCCTCGAGCACCATCGTCCAGGTCGGGATGCCGGGGATCCACCCGGTCAACACGACGTGCGCCCGCGCTCGCATCGCGCCGCCGACCTCGCGGCACGTCACCTGCACCGCCCCGGGCGAGACCACACCGTCGAGGACGGCGCGGGCCCGATCACGACAGTCGGCGCCGGTGGCGTCGAGCGCCGCACCCGACCGAGCCGCCTCGTCGACCGCGGCGCGCGCCACGCCCCGTACGTAGAGGTCGACGACCGCGTTGGCCAGCGCCACGAAGAGCAGCAACGAAAGGGCGGTGGCGACGACGTACTGGATCGTGGTCACACCCGCAGCTGACCGCGGATCCAGTCGACCACGTCGAGACCCAGCGTCTGCATGACCGCCCAGATCGCGACGAGGGCCGCGATCCCGAGCGCGGCATTCCCCAGCAACTCGGCGGTCGTCATGCCCGCTTCCGGGTCCGCCTTCCGAGTGATCGTGACGACCGCGACGACACGACAGACCAGTTGACGGACGAGCTGACGGATGACGCGACGGATCTGCTCCATGGGTGCTCCTTCGGTTCGGTGACGACGACGGTGACGGGCCCGTGCCGCGCCCGGTTCGGAGCTCGGTGACCGCGGCGCGCATCACCGGCTCCCGAACACGATGGACGGCAACGGGGCGGCGATGAACAGCAACATCACGGGCGCAAGCACCGCGATCGTGGGGACGAGCATGGCGGCACGACGCTTGGTCGCGGTCTGTCGGATCTCCTCGCGCCTCGCATCGCGCAGGTCCTCGCTCAGGGCGCGCAGGCCGTCGGCGAGATCGACGCCGCGTTCAGCGCCGGCGGCGAACAACTTGTAGGTGCGAGCAGCCGCCGGCTCGGGGGTGAGCTCGGCCGCACGGCGGAAGGCCTCGGGCTCGGCGACCCCGTTGCGCATCGACGCGAGCACAGCGCGGAGCTCGTCGACCACCACCCCCTGACCGCGGTCGACGACGCGTTGGGTGGCCTGGACCGGACCCGCGCCCGTACGCACGTGCATCGCCAGCAGCTGGTTCACCGTGTAGAGCTCGAGGCGGATCCGTTCCCGACGATCGGTGATCTCCCGCTCGAGCCGGCCCCGCAACCGGGACGCACCGAACACCACACCGCACAGCGCGAGCCCGAGCGCGGCCAGTGGACCGTGCAGGACCAACGCTCCGAACCCCGCACCGGCGGCGGCGAAGACGAGTACGTGGACGGCCATGCGGGCGCGGTACTCGTCGGGGGTGACGCCGACGAACCCGGCCTGCTGCAACGACAGCTCCAGTGCGCCGTCGGTGCGTCGTTCGAGCAGGCGGCCGATCCGATGGACCAGCGCGAGCACCGGAGGCCCGAACACGCGCGCCACGCTCGACGACGGCCAGGGTGCGACGACCGAGTCGGCGCGCTCGACGCGGCCACCGAACCGTGCTCGTGCCGAGATGGTGTACGGCCGCACGCGTGGCGCGAGCCGACGCGTCGGTGGTACGGCAACCGCGGCGACGCTCGCGGCGGCGACACCGGCACTGAGCACCCCGACGGCGATGGCGGCGTCGGTCACGCCGTCACTCGCATCGCGTCGGCGCCGCCGAACACGCGCTGCTCCTCGTGGGCGCGACCGAGACGGCCGATCCACCAACCACCGAGAGCGCACAGCGCCGCGCCCACCAGCACGACCACGAGCCCCGCGGGCGACGAGTAGAAGTCGCGGAACGCGCCGTCACGGATCGTGAGCGCCACCAGGACGAGCCACGGCATCACGAGGACGGCGCGCGCGTTGAGCTTCATCTCCAAGCCCTCGGACTCGACCTCGTCGAGGACCTTCACGTCCTTCGTGGTCGCGACGACGAGGTCGTCGAGGATCCGGGCGACGATCGGGCCGCCGCGCTCCTGCGCCAGCACCAGCACCTCGATGACGCGATCGCTGGTGGGGTCGGCGAGCTCGGCCTTCACCACCTCGAGCGCGGCGACCGGCCCGAGCATGCGCGAGAGCGTCGGGAAGCGGGCGAACGCCTCGCGCAGCGGCGCCGGGCCCTCCTCGCACAGGGTGACGAGGGCGTGCGGGAGCGAACGACCGGCCGCGAGCGAAGCACCCAGGTCGCGGAGGCCGTCGGGCCAGGCGGCCTGCAGCTCGCGGAGGCGCGCCGCACGTCGGCGGCCGAAGTACGCGCGCGGCAACGTCGTCGCCGCGATCGCAGGCACGAGCGCCACGAGCACGGTGCCGGTGACGAACGCAGTGACCGCGAATGCCGCCGCGCCCACGCCGAGCGAGCCGAGGACGAACTGGGTCGGCGTCACCGCGAGCCCGGCCTGCGCCAGCCACAGGCGCGCCGCCCCGTCGCGCGTGCCCGCACGACGCCAGCGCCGGATCTCCACCGGGCGACCCACCGCGTGACCCGCGAGCAGGAAGCAGAACGCGCCGACCGCGAGCGCGGCGAGCAGCGTCACGACGCGCTCCCGGCGGTGGCGAGCAGGTCGTGCACGTCGTGCGCGCCGCGACCGGCGACCCGCTCGAGGCGGCAGGCGAGGGACGGCGGGAGCGCGCCGGTCCATCGCAAGGGTCCGCGGCGACCGTCGCGCACGAACAGCGGCTCGACGGTGAAGTCGTCACGGAGCGCGGGCACGACCGCCGCGATCTCGACCACGCGACGTCGGATGCTGTCGGACTCCTCATTCACCACGTCGTC
>DASUAS010000432.1:0-5171 GCA_035763625.1 Acidimicrobiia bacterium | reverse complement strand
TCACGTCGCGGAACCGGCGGTACGTCGACGGGTGGCGGACGTAGAGCCAGATGAACGCGGCCGCGGTGACGACCACGTGCGCGACGAGGTAGTACGCGTTCAGGAAGCGGATGAGGCCGGTGTCGTTCAGGAAGACGTCCTGCAGCCGGGCTTCGCTGAACACACCGAGCGAGCGTTCGAGGCCGATGACGTCACGGGCGTTGCGCAGCGCGTCGGTGACGTGGTCCTTGCCCAGGAAGCGACCGTACTTGTAGACGAGCAGGAGGGCGACGACCAGCGCGAGCTCACGCAACAGCGAGCCTCCGGCTCGCGAATGCCACCAGCGCCGTGCCGTCGCGGTCATCACCTCGACCTACCCGAACACCTCATCCGAGACGCATGTTCCCGTCTTGTCCCCGTCGCTACGTGCGGCGGACCCGGCGCACCCCCTGCCCGGGATGCCACCCGTCGATCACCATCTCGTCGCCTTCCACCCGAGCGAGCGAGGCCTCGGTGAGCTCGGCCCGGAACAGGGCCATGCCGCTGGCCGGGAGGTCCTGGGGGAGCCGGGCGACGAAACGGGCGATGGCGCCGTCGTCGGTCACCAGCTCCGCCCGGCCCCCCACCTTGGCGTCGCCGTCCACCAGCTCGACGTCGGGCGCGCTGTGGAGCGCGAAGCGGGCGTCGCGGCGCAGGTCGTCGGCCTTGCGGGAGTCGGGCATCATCGCCAGCCAGAGCTCGCCCTCGCCGAAGTGCACCTCGAGGCCGCTGACGCGGGGCGCACCGTCCGAGCGCAGGGTGGCGAGGATCGAGTGGCGGGTGGCGGTGAGGCGGCCCTGGACGGCGGCGGCCAGCTCCGGTGCCTCGCGCTCGAACCCGGCCCAGGTGGTCACGGCGGGCAGTTTCGCAGCTCTCGGGAGCACAATGGACGTCGTGGCCCTCCGGCAACCACTCGGCGACCTCTACCAGGAGCTCGGCGTGGCGCACGATGCCACCCGGGAGGAGATCGCCGCGGCCTACCGGGCCCGGGCCAAGGCGCTGCACCCCGACACCCGGCCCATCGACACCGACGCCGCCGAGCGCTTCGCCCGCGTGGGCGTCGCGTACCGCGTGCTGTCGGATCCGGTCGAGCGGGCCCGCTACGACGACTCGCTCGTCGCACCGCCGCCGCCGACGCCGGCCTCGCCGCTCCCGCCGTCACCGGCCGCGGCCCCGGGCCCACGCCCTGCGCCGCGCAAGCCGCATCGGCTGAGCCGCAAGGGGGCGCGCTGGTGTGCCTGGGGCGGCGCGACGTTGATCGTGCTCGGCCTCGTGGTGGGCGCGTTCGTGTTCTCGTTGGAGCGCCACGACGCCGACCTGCGGGCCCACGGCGTCGCCGTCACCGCGGTCGTCGTGCCGGTGAGCGGCCCGAACGGGGAGCGCCGCCTGGAGTTCGAGACGCGCGACGGCAGGGTCGTGCGCGCGCAGGAGTCGGTGAAGACGGGGGAGGAGCAACCCGCGATCGGGAGCCGCGTGCGGGTCCACTACGACCCGCACGATCCGACCTCGATCGTCGCCGACGAGAGCCACACCGGGCGCAACGTCACGCTGTGGATCGTCGCGGTGAAGTTCGTGATCGGCGGCACGGTGCTGCTCGGGTTCGGCGTGCGCCGGCTGCGCCGCGCGTGAACGACGGCGGTGCATCGATCGGTCAGTGGCTCGTGGTCCTGCGGTAGCGGCGCACCGACAGCGTGGCGAACACCAGCGTGATGCCGACCGCCCACGCGAGCGCGAGCCACGGATCCGACCCGGGATCGCGCCCGTTGTAGAGCGCGCGGCTGGCGTCGGTCACGATGGTGACGGGGTTGTGCTCGGCGATCGGCTGCAGCCAGCCCGGCATGTTCTCGGGTGACACGAACGCCGACGAGATGAAGGTGGCGACGAACATCCAGAGGAACGCGATCGAGTTCACCGCCTCCGCCGATCCCGCGACCAGACCGGTGTAGGCCTGGATCCAGCTGAACGCGTAGGCGAACAGGAACAGCAGCAGGGTCGCCGCCGCCGCGCCGAGCAACGAGCCCTCGAACCGGAACCCGATGATGAACGCAACGCCGAGCATCACCGCGAACGAGATCGCGTTGCGCACCACGTCGCTCATCGTGCGGCCGAGCAGGTACGCCGACGAGTACATCGGGAGCGAGCGCAGCCGGTCGATGAAGCCCTTGCTCAGGTCTTCCGCGATGCCGAGACCGGTGTAGATGGAGCCGAACAGCACCGTCTGGGCGAAGATCCCGGGGATCACGAACTGCTTGTAGTTGCTGTAGCCCGGCACCGTGATCGAGCCGCCGAACACGTAGACGAACAGCACCACGAACATGATCGGCTGGAGGCACGCGAAGACCAGCAGCTCGGGGTTGCGCGGCAGCGCGCGGAGGTGACGAGTCGCCTCGGTCCAGCTGTCGCGCAGCAACCACGTCGGCCCGGTCGGGGGATCGACGAACGCGTCGACGTCGACCGCTCCGCCTGCAGTCACCGACGCCGCGGTCACGACACCACCGCCTTCTCGTCGTCCGCGTGCTCGTCGTCCGTGTCGTCCGCGTCGTCCGCGCGCTCGTCGTCGGACTCGACGCGGTGACCGGTCAGCGCGAAGAACACGTCGTCGAGCGACGAGTGCCGGACACCGACGTCCTCGATCGCCACACCGAGCTCGTCGAGGCGTCGGACCGCGAGCGGGACGATGCCCTCGACCTCCTGCACCGGGACGACGACGCGCCGTCCGCCATCCTCCACGTGCGCATCGCCGCACGCGAAGTGGGCCAACCCCTCCACGACGCGTGACGCGTCGTCGGCGTGGGTGGCGACCACGACGATCTGCTCGCCGCCGACCCGCTGCTTGAGCTCGGCCGGGGTCCCGCGCTCGATCACCAGGCCGTGGTCGATGACGACGATGTCGTGCGCCAGTCGATCGGCTTCGTCGAGGTACTGCGTCGTGAGCAGCGTGGTGGTGCCTGCCTCGACCAGCTCTTCGATCACGTCCCACATGGCGAGACGGCTGCGGGGATCGAGCCCGGTCGTCGGTTCGTCGAGGAACAGCACCGACGGCCGGCCGATGAGGCTCATGGCGATGTCGAGCCGGCGGCGCATGCCGCCCGAGTACGTGCTCGCGGCGCGGTCGGCCGCGCCGCCGAGGTCGAAGCGCTCGAGCAGCTCGCCGGCGCGCCGCCGGGCCTCGCGTCGGCGCTGGTGGAAGAGCCGCCCGACGTGCTCGAGGTTCTCGAACCCGGTGAGCCGCTCGTCGACCGCGGCGTACTGGCCGGTGAGGCCGATGCGGGCGCGGGCCCGGCGGGGGTCGGCCACCACGTCGATGCCATCGATGCACGCGCGCCCGCCGTCGGGGCGCAGGAGCGTGGTGAGGATGCGGACCGCGGTCGTCTTGCCGGCTCCGTTCGGGCCGAGGACACCGAGGACGGTGGCGCGCTCGACGGTCAGGTCGACGCCCCGGAGGGCTTCGGTGCCGCCGAAGCGCTTCACCAGCCCGACGGCTTCGACCGCGGGCACGGATCCGGGCGCGCGGGGACCAGGGGATGTGGACACGGCAGGACCTCCGTGAGCGACGCTACGCGTGCGACCGGGCGCCCCGGCCCGAATACACCCGAAGCCGTCAGGAACCCACTTCGCATAGATATGCAGCATCGTGTATACTGCTGCGCATGGCGTATCGGGCGGCAGTCGTCGGGGGGTCGGGGTACACGGGGGCCGAGCTGTTGCGCCTCCTCGCCGGTCACCCCGAGATCGAGGTGGGCGTGGTCACCGCCGACTCGAACGCCGGTGCGTCGGTGGGCGACCTCTACCCGTCGCTGGCGTCCACGTACGAGGGCCTGACCTACGAGCATGTCGCTCCCGCCGACCTCGCCGGGCTCGACGTGGTGTTCCTCTGCCTCCCGCACGGCCAGTCGCAGGCCATCGCCGCCGAGCTGGTCGACACCGTGGCCCACGTGATCGACCTCGGGGCCGACTTCCGCCTGCCGGTCGGCGCCTACGAGCAGTGGTACGGCGAGGAGCACACCGCGCCCGAGCTGGTCGGGCAGTTCGCCTTCGGGATGCCCGAGCTCTACCGCGACGAGATCACCGCGGCGCGCCACGTCGCGTCGCCCGGCTGCTATCCGACCTCGGCGTCGCTGGCCCTCGCGCCGCTCCTCGCCGCCGGGCTGGTCGAGTCCACCGGCATCGTGGTCGACGCGGTGTCGGGCGTCTCCGGGGCCGGCCGGGGCCTGAAGGCCACCAGCCTCTTCGCCGAGGTGAGCGACAACGTCAACGCGTACGGCCTGCTCACCCACCGCCACACCGCCGAGATGGAGCAGGCCCTCGGTCACGCGGCCGGTGAGGTCGTGCAGGTGCTGTTCACCCCCCACCTCGCTCCGATGACCCGGGGCATCCTCGCCACCTGTTACGCCCGGCCGGTCGCGGGCCTGTCGCTCTCGACCGATGGTCTGCTCGCGGGGTACCGCGACTTCTACGCGGGGGAACCGTTCGTGCACGTCACCGACGGTTCGCCGGCCACCAAGGCCACGCTCGGATCGAACGCCGCGCACGTGACGGTGCGCTACGACGCCCGCACGAACACGGTGCTCGCCATCGGCGCCCTCGACAACCTCGTGAAGGGCGCGTCCGGCCAGGCGCTGCAGAACGCCAACCTCGTGCTCGGCCTGCCCGAGACGACTGCGCTCTCGACGATCGGACTCATGCCGTGATCACCTCGGTGCCCGGGTTCAAGGCGGGCGGTCTGGCGGCGGGCATCAAGGAGTCGGGCGCGCCCGACCTCGCCATGGTCGCGACCGTCGACGGCGGGCCCGTCACCGCCGCCGGCGTGTTCACCAACAACCTCGTGGCGGCGGCGCCGGTGCAGATCAGTCGGCAGCACCTTGCCGACGGCCGCGCCGCCGCGGTGATCCTCAACTCGGGCAACGCCAACGCCGCCACCGGGGAGCGGGGCCGGGCCGACGCGCTCCGGATGTGCGAGCTCACCGCGCTGGCCGTCGGCTGCTCGACCGGCGACGTGCTGGTCGGCCAGACCGGCCTCATCGGGATCCCGATGCCGATGGACCCGATCGAGTCGGGGATCCCGAAGCTCGGCGCGCAGCTGACCGCCGACGCGACGGGCGGTGCCGCGGCCGCGGCGGCGATGATGACCACCGACACGGTGCCGAAGACGA
>DASUAS010000431.1:0-2330 GCA_035763625.1 Acidimicrobiia bacterium | reverse complement strand
GCTCGGCGCCGTCGTCTCGCTCCACCTGGTCGACCTGGTCACCGGCGCCCACCTCGAGTGGAACACGGTGTTCGGCTACTCGCCGACGGTCGGGATCCGCTTCGTGGGTCAGGGCAACATGACGTTCTCGCAGCTGACCGCGGCGGCCGTCCTCTTCGCCGGGCTGCTCGTCTGGCAGGTCCCCACCCGGCGCGGCGTGCGCATCGCGGTCGCGCTGCTGGCCGTCACCGTCGTCGTCATGGGGGCGCCGTTCTGGGGCAACGACTTCGGGGGCGCCATCGCGGCCGCGCCGGGCTTCGTGCTGCTCGGGTGGCTGCTCCTCGGTCACGAGCTGCGGTGGCGCACGGTCTGGGTGCTCGTGGGCGTCCTCGTCGCCGCCGGAGTGCTGGTGGGCGCGCTCGACCTCCTGCGGCCCGCCGACCAGCGGACCCACGTCGGCAAGTTCTTCGAGAAGGTCGCCACCGACTTCGGCGGCGCGACCCTCGTGCTGCGCCGCAAGGCGTCGGAGAACCTCTCGGTGCTCGGGCACTCGTTGCTGCTCGGGTCCCTCGTCGCCCTCGTGCTGCTCGTCGGCTACCTCTGGTGGGTGCGGCCGCGTTCGCTGCGCGCTCTGTTCGAGCGGGTGCCGACCGCACGCATCACCGCCATCGCGCTCGGCATCGTCGCCCTGCTCGGCTTCGCGCTCAACGACTCGGGGATCACCATCCCCGGGATGATGGCGGCGGTGACCGAAGCTACGGTCGTGATCCTCCTCGCCCGGGTGCTGTATCGCGTCGCGTCGCCCGAGCCGCCGCGGGTGACGCCGGTACCGCCCGACGTCGCGCTCGCGCCGGCGAACGATCCGTGACGACGATCGTCGCATTCCTCGTCGGTCTCGTGACCGTGCGCTTCCTGCGGATCGTGAGCGGCGAGATCCTCGCCTCACCGGCGTTGGAGCGCACCAACTACCGCGGACACACGCTCGCCACCGCCGGCGGCCTGTTCATCGTCCTCACCGTGCTGGTCATCGACGCCGGCCGCTCCGTGCTCGGTGCGATCGGGGTCGGGTCGGAGAGCGGCCTCAGCCAGGCGCGGCTCGCGGTGCTGTTCGCGGTGTTCGGCTTCGGGTTCCTCGGCATGATCGACGACCTCGCGGCGGTGGGGGAGGACCGCGGGTTCAAGGGCCATCTGGGCGCGCTGCGCGAAGGCCGCGTCACCACCGGGTTGCTGAAGCTGGTCGGTGGGGCCGCGGTGGCCGTCGTCATCGTCGCCACGCCGGGCTTCAAGTCGGGCCGCACCCTCATCGTCGACGCCGCGCTCATCGCGCTGGCCGCCAACCTCGGCAACCTGCTCGATCGCGCCCCGGGTCGCACGATCAAGTTCGGACTCGTCGCCTACGTGCCGATCGCGATCGTGATCGGCACCGCGCCGATCGGCATCGCCGCCGCCCCGGTCATGGGTGCGGCGCTGGGTCTGCTCCCCGACGACCTGCGCGAGCGGCTCATGCTCGGCGACACCGGCGCCAACGTGATCGGCGCGGTGCTCGGACTCGCGGTGGTCCTCGGCTCGCGCGAGAGCATCCGCCTCGCGGTGATGCTCGTGCTGCTCGCGCTCAACGTGGGCGCGGAGCTGGTGTCGTTCTCGCGCGTCATCGATGCGGTGCCGCCCCTCCGCTGGTTCGACCGCCTCGGCAGCCGGCGCCCGCACTGATTCACTGCGGGCTCGACGACCTCCACGGTCGTCCAGCCCTCACTGAATCCGGCAGAAGCCGGTGTCGCGCTCGTAGAGGGTGATCTTCGAGCCGAACTGCACCGGGTGGTAGTCGTGCGCGGCGAGCGCGTCGGCGAGACCACCGAGCCGTCCGAAGTGCTGGGGTGACGTCACGAGGACGCCGCAGACGTCGTCGGTCGACGACGACGCCGCCTGCACCAACGACGCCTCGGTGATGCTGCCGTCGTCGAGACGCTGGTACGAGGTGTCGGCGAACCAGCCCGGCGTGTCGTGACCCGAACGCCAGATCAGCCCCGGGTCGTCGCTGATGAACCGCGCGTCGGACGGGAAGCCCTCGAGGTGGCGCACGAGCGCAGCCTGCTGGCCGGTGTAGCCGCCGGGCCAGAGGATCGACGTGGTGCTGACGATCGCGAACGGAACCGTCACGACGCCGGCGACCACGAGCACCTTCCACGGCGGAGGCCGCAGCGCGGCGAGCAGGGCGAGCGGCGGCACGACGTGGGCCACGTGCGCGCGCCACATCGCCGGCTCCCACACCAGCAGCGCGACGACCAGCACCACCCACAGGACGAGGAACGCCACCACGATGGTGAGCGCGCGGTCGCCCACCCTGCTGGCTC